>DATNGL010000291.1:0-3589 GCA_035605895.1 Rhodanobacter sp. | reverse complement strand
GCTACCGCGTGGTGACCCACTGAACCGGGCCAGATCCTTCGTCGCGACGGCTTGACAGTTCGCCGCAGCGTCGACAAACTACGCAGCTCACGCCCGAATAGCTCAGCTGGTTAGAGCACTTGACTGTTAATCAGGGGGTCGTTGGTTCGAGTCCAACTTCGGGCGCCAGACACAGACAAAGGCCGGCAAGAAATTGCCGGCCTTTGCTTTTTCGCATGATCAGAAGCAGAAAGGGCGCCGCGGCGCCCTTCACTGCGTGATGGCCGCTGCGGCGTTCAGCGCACCTTGAACAGCGACGGACTCCAGCCGCCACCGGTATAGGACTCGCTGCGGCGGCGATGCATGCGCTCGAGCGTTTCGACCCGGCGCGTTTCGGCCCACTCCACCCGGTTCAGCGTCAGCCCGGCCTTGTTCTCGCCACGCCGCGTCGCCTCGTTGTCGCGCCAGCGGTGGAAATCGTCGTAAGCCTCAATCTCCGGCCGCAGCTCGCGCACGCACAACTCGATCACGATCGCGTCGTCAAGAAAGCCCAGTACCGGAACATCGTCCGGCACCAGGTCATCCGGGCTGGAGAAATAGGCCAGTGCGGCCAGCACATTGTCCCTGTTCGCTTCGGGCAGCCCGAAGCCGACGTCCTCGACCATGGCGATCATGGTATCCAGGTGCTTCAGGCGCGTCGTCACGAAATCCGGCAGCAC
The DNA here is from genome assembly GCA_035605895.1 of Rhodanobacter sp. GTDB lineage: Bacteria > Pseudomonadota > Gammaproteobacteria > Xanthomonadales > Rhodanobacteraceae > Rhodanobacter. Next base: position 2,891 of record DATNGL010000291.1, on the reverse strand, counting down.
CTTGCTGCGGGTCTCTTCCACCAAGCTGCGTGCGGCGGCCACGATACCAGCGGCGTCCTGCGTTTCTGTCTTCTTCAACGCGTCTTCCGCTCTGCGGTTCCGTGCTTCGACAAACAGCTGCAGATCGGAATCGTTGAAGGTAATGCTGATGTCCAGGCTCATGGTGGGCGGCTCGCAGGGCGGCGTGGAAAGAGGCCCAGACTATGCCAGCGGCGGCATGGACGTCAATTGGCCGTGAAGCCTGCCTCCCCCAGCTCTGGGGCAGGCTTCAGACGAGGGGCTCGGAGCGAGAAATGCCGGCGGAAAAGCGGTGGACCGGGCATCTCGCCAGCCACTGTCAGCACCCGAGCCACTGCCGGAACCGGAGCCGGAGCCATGGTTGCAGCGACGATCGCGCCTCCCACGTCGACGGCGAGGCCACGGCTGAAGGCGGCGAAACCGACATGGTCAAAATCGCCGCGACTGTGCTCGACATGCCGGTCGGATCGCGCCTGCTGCACCTGCGCGGGCGACAGCGCATGGGCAAAGCTCTGCACCCAGGCATTGCCGACGTCGAGCGTCAGCGCGTGCCGGCAGCGCAAAACACCACGCATTTCATGTTGAGCCTGCAAGCCGCCGTGGGTGGCGAGACCCTGCGTGCCAGCGGGCGCTTCGGACGACTCGTCCGAGGCACCGGTCAGGGATCAAGGCTCAGGCTGGCGGCTTCAATGACAGGTGAACGCGTCCGGGCCACTTTCCGGCGCAGGCTTGCACAGGTCGGGCCACTGGTTGGCTTTCCAGTAGGCGAGCAGGCCGATGCGCTTGGCGAAGCCCTGGAAGGCTGGGCTTCGGCGTGCATGGCGAGACCACGCTTCGGGTTGCCATAGCCAGTTCAGATAAGCATCGGACAGACCGCTGGCGCCGTGTTCGTACAGGTCGAACGAGCGCGTCGCCTCCCCGATTTGCAGCAACATGGTGGGTGCCCATTCGTCGTGGGCATACACGTTGACGATGTTCAGCGCCGCCTGATGTTGGGCGGCATCGCCATAACTGCCTCGGTAAATCACTTCGAGTTCGGTCGGCGGGATTTTCGAACCCATTTGGCTTTCGGACTTGGCGAACTCTCTGGCGGATGCCTGCATGTCACCGTCCGCGGCTTCGTAAAACGACAGCATCATCGCTCCGAACGCCGAACCGGCGACCCCATCACGCTGTGCGAATGCCAGCGCAGCCGCCTTGTCACCCGATCGCCAGCGCAACATGCTTTTGTAGAACAGTAGCGGTACGTTGGCTGGATCATGGGTCAGCGCCGCATCAATTCGCGCCTCGGCGTCACGCGTGCGGCCCATCGCGGACAGTTCATTGGCGGCCCAGTAGTTGACGGTTGAATCGCCGGGGTCCAGGGTCAGCGCACGCTGCATGGGCTCGACCATGGCGTTGTAATGCCGCTGCGAGAACTGGTTGTAGCTCAAGGCAGCGTAGGCTTCCGCATCGTCAGGATCGAGCGCGAGGGCGCGCTCCGCGGCGCGATCCGACGCTTCCCAGCTGGTCTTCCAGTCGCCGGAAACGTATTGCGGCAGCACGGCGTAGGCCACCGCCAGCTTGGACCATGCACGGGCGAAATCCGGGTCGAGCGTGGTGGCCTGTTTCAGTTTCGCGATGGCGCGGGGCAGGCTGTCTTCGAAGCGCGCGTTGACCAGGGTCTGTGCTTCCACGAACAGCGCGTAGGCGTCGGGATTGTCGGTGCTGTGTTGAACCAGTTGCTGCTTGCCGTGATTGCCGAGCACCACATTCATCTGTGCCGCAACATCGCGCGCGCACGATTCCTGCAGTCTGAAGACATCGGCCAGGCTGCCGTCGTAGCTGCTGGACCATTGCTGCACGCCGTCGCTGGTCTGCACCAGCGCCACCGTGATGCGCAGCTGTTCGCCCTGCTTGCGCACCGAACCCTCCAGCACATGCGCCACCCCGAGCCGGGTACCGATCTGCTGCGGGCTGACGTCGGTGCCCTGGAACCGAAACGATGAACTGCGCCCGATCACGGTCAGCGCCTTGACCCGGGTCAGCGCGTTGAGGATCTCCTCGGCCATGCCCTCGGAGAAATTCTTCTGGTCGTGCGTGGGGCTGAGGTCGTCGAAGGCGAGCACGGCGATCGAATGGGGCAGGGCGGTTGGCGTGGGTGCAATGGACGTGGGCGCGGCTGCTGTGCTGGTCGTGGGGTTGCTGTCACGGAGAGACACCAGCCGATCGGTGAGCAGCAACACGATGGCCACCGCCATGATGCCGATGATCCAGAAATCCAGTTTGCGCGCGGTGGAATGGGCGATGGAATCGCCCGGCGCGATCTCGCTCTCGCGCTTCAGGCCGCTCGGCGTGAACTCGTAGAACCAGGCGAACGCGAGCCAGAACGGCAAGCCGATCACCGCCGCGACCAGGAACCAGCGCGTCACCCAGTCCGGCGCACCGACGGACGGCCCCAGTTGCGCGATGCCCTGTGCCAGCGCCCATATCGTCGCCGCGTAGATTGCCCCGGCGCGCAGCACGTTGCGGCGTTGCAGTTCGGCCAGGAAGGACGGCCTGTCGCTCATGGCATCCGGCTCACGGCAGCGCCCTGGCTTCGGTTGTCGTCGGCAACCCGACTTTCTTGCAGAGCGCAGCGAAGCGTGGGTCGTCCTTGTAGCGCAGGATGAGCGGGTCGTAGAGCAGATAGCCGATTCCCGGGTCGCGGGTGACCCAGGCGTGATCCAGCCACTGGAACATGCGATCCGGCTCGTGGCGCAACGCATAGACTTCGGCGATCTGGTATGGACCCAGATCCGCGTACTTGTCGACAAGGGTCTTCAGCGCGGCATCCGCGGCGGCGCGGTCGGTACCGATCTGCAGTGCCAGCGTCATCGCGATGTCGTGCCAGG
>DATNGL010000290.1:0-3037 GCA_035605895.1 Rhodanobacter sp. | reverse complement strand
CGGCATGGACGCGCACACCTACAAGTTCGAGGGTGGCGGCGCCGCGGTGCTGGGCTCGATCCAGCCGCAGCCGATCGTGCAGGCGGAGGATGGTTCGCTGCCGCTGGAGCGGATCGAGGCGGCGATCAAGCCGGTCGATCCCCACTTCGCGCGCAGCCGATTGCTGGCGCTGGAAAACACCTGGCATGGTCGCCCGTTGCCGCTGGATTACCTGGGCGCCGCGCACGCCCTGGCGCGCAAGCATGGGCTGGGCCTGCACCTGGATGGGGCGCGGCTGTTCAACGCGGCGGTCGCCTGCGACGTGCCGGCGCGCGCGATCACCCGGCATTTCGACACCGTGTCGATCTGCCTGTCCAAGGGCCTGGGTGCGCCGGTCGGTTCGGTGCTGGTCGGTTCGGGCGCGCTGATCGACAAGGCGCGGCGCTGGCGCAAGGTATGCGGCGGCGGCTGGCGCCAGGCGGGCATCCTTGCCGCAGCCGGACTGCATGCGCTGGATCACCACGTGGTGCGGCTGGCCGAGGATCATCGGCGCGCGGCGTACCTGGCCGGCTGCCTGCGCGAAATCGCCGGCGTCGCCCTGCTTGGCCAGCACACCAACATGGTCTTCATCGATGTACCGGCTGCGCGCCTGCGCGAACTGGACGTCCATCTGCGCGAGGCCGGCATCCGCATCAGCATCGGCTACCTGCCCACGCTGCGACTGGTCACCCACCTTGACATCGATGACGACGGCATCGAGCGCACGGTGGCGGCGTTCCGCGAGTTTTTCGCGCGCCGGGGTTGAAGGCATCGTCCCGCATGCCGGCGCGGTCTTGCTTGACGCGCCGGACGGTCGACGCCGACAGCGGCGCGCCGATGGTTTGCTAGCATGGCAGGGATGAAAGCCTCCGCCCTCGAGCTGCTGCAAAGTGTTTTTGGTTACCCCGGTTTCCGCGGCCAGCAACAGGCCGTCATCGAGCACCTCGGCGGGGGTGGCGATGCGCTGGTGCTGATGCCGACCGGCGGCGGCAAGTCGCTGTGCTACCAGATTCCCGCCCTGCTGCGACAGGGCACGGCGATCGTGGTGTCGCCGTTGATCGCCTTGATGCAGGACCAGGTCGACGCGCTGCGCGAAGCGGGCGTGGCGGCGGCGTATCTCAATTCCAGCCTCGCGGCGGAGGCGCAGCGCGAGGTCGAACGGCAGTTGCTGGCCGGCGAACTGAACCTGCTCTACGTGGCGCCGGAACGCCTGCTCACCACGCGCTTCCTCGAACAGCTCGAACGCACCGAGGTGGCGCTGTTCGCGATCGACGAGGCGCACTGCGTGTCGCAGTGGGGCCACGATTTCCGCCCGGAATACCGCGAGCTGGCGATCCTGCACCAGCGCTTTCCCGCGGTGCCGCGCATCGCACTCACCGCCACCGCCGATCAGCGTACCCGCGAGGAGATCGTCGAACGGCTGTCGCTGCAGCAGGCGCGGCAGTTCGTCTCCAGTTTCGACCGGCCCAACATCGGCTACCGCGTCGGCCTGCGCCACAACGCGAAGCGCCAGCTGGGCGAATTCCTGCTTGGCCACGAGGGCGAATCCGGCATCGTGTACTGCCTCAGCCGGCGCAAGGTGGACGATACCGCCGCATGGCTGGCCGAGTCGGGCATCGAGGCGTTGCCTTATCACGCCGGGCTGGATGCGGCGACGCGCGCGCGGAACCAGCAACGCTTCCTGCGCGAGGACGGCGTGGTGATGGTGGCCACGGTCGCCTTCGGCATGGGCATCGACAAGCCCGACGTGCGCTTCGTGGCGCACCTGGACCTGCCGCGCAGCATCGAGGGTTACTACCAGGAAACCGGTCGCGCCGGTCGCGATGGCCTGCCGGCCGAGGCGTGGATGATCTACGGCCTGTCCGACGTGGTAACCATGAGCCAGATGATCGCGCAGTCCGAATCGGCCGACGAGCGCAAGCGGGTCGAGCGGCAGAAGCTTGAGTCGCTGCTGGCCTACGCCGAGGCCACCGACTGCCGCCGCCAGTTGCTGCTGGGTGCGTTCGGCGAAACCTATCCCGGCCCCTGCGGCCACTGCGACAACTGCATCGCGCCGCCGAAGACCTGGGATGCCACCGTGCCGGCGCAGAAGGCCTTGTCGGCGGTATACCGCACCGGCCAGCGCTTCGGCTCCGGCCATGTGATCGACGTGCTGCGCGGCGAGGAGACCGAGCGCGTCCTCGGTCTCGATCATCATCGGCTCAGCACCTTCGGCATCGGCGCGGAGATGGACGAGAAGCAGTGGCGTTCGGTATTTCGCCAGTTGCTGGCCGCCGGCCTGCTCGAAGCCGACGCCGAAGGCTACGGCACCTTGCGCCTCACCACGGCCAGCCGCGCCGTGCTCAGCGGCGGCCAGCGCGTGAAGCTGCGCGAGGATGCGCGCCCTGAACGCGCCAGCCGTCGCCGGCGCGACAGCAAGCAGGGTGCGTCCGACAAAAGCAGCGGCGGCAGCCTGGGCATCGAGGCTTACGAGCAGCCGATGTGGGACGAGTTGCGTGCGCTGCGCACGCAACTGGCCAAGCAGCAGGGTGTGCCACCTTACGTGGTGTTCCACGATGCCACCTTGCTGGCGATGCTGCGCGCGTTGCCGGCCAATGAGGACGAGCTGGCCGGCATCAGCGGCGTGGGCGAGGCCAAGCTCAAGCGCTATGGGCGTGATTTCCTCGCGGTGATCAACGCCGCCGGCTGATCCTTGCCGTTGCCGGGCGTCGTTGCCGGGTGTTCGGGCGGACTGGCGGCCGGCCATCGGAGGTGTTTCCCCGGATGAAATCGGTGAGGTATGCTGCATGCTTGATTGACAGCGCTGTCATGGAGTAATCCAGACGCGGCCCGTAATCGTTTACCGGCAGATGCGGCAAGGGATGGCGGGCAGGCGGCGTTGCATACGTATTCAATCGGACAGCACGACGGCGGCGCCGCAGAATCGGGCGCATGGGGACATGACATCACCTGGGGGACGCGATGAGTTCAACGAGCGCGACAGATGGGCTGGGCCAGCACGCCACGCTGCGGGTGGTAT
>DATNGL010000289.1:0-3176 GCA_035605895.1 Rhodanobacter sp. | reverse complement strand
CCAGTCGGCCACGCCGGCATAGTCGATCGCGCACTGGTACAGGCCCGGCGCGAGGATCGGCTGCATCAGCGAGGAGTAACCGCCAAAGCTGCCGCCGTAGACGCAGATGTGCTTGTCGTCGGCATAGCCCTGGCCGATCGCCCAATGCACGCCGTCGATCAGGTCGTGCTGGATGCGGTCGCCGAACTGCTTGTAGCCGGCGTGCTGGAAGTTCATGCCGCGGCCGGAAGAGCCGCGATAGTTGACCTGCAGCACCGTATAGCCGCGGCTGGCCAGGAACTGCGCGTCGGCATCGTAGGCCCAGCCATCGGCGATGCCGATCGGGCCGCCATGCGGCACCAGCACCATCGGATGGGACCTGGCACCGTCGATCGGCACCGTCACGTAGCCGTCCAGTTCCATGCCATCGCCGGCCTTGAAGCGGATCGGCTTGCGCACCGCCATCTGTGCCGACTTGATCCAGGGCTCGCTCTGGAACAGCGGTCGCAGGTTCATGCTGTTCCGGTCGAACAAGGCATAGGTGCCGGGATCGCGGTCGCTGTAGGCATGAACCAGCAGCACCATGCCATCGTCGCTGTGGCCGGCGATCTCGATAGCCTCGTCCGGAAACTTCTCGCTGAGCGCCTGCTGCACCTGGGCCAGCGGGCCATCGCCCAGCGCCACGAAATGCGGCCGGCCGGCTGCCAGGCTCGCCGCGTACGGTGCGCCGTGGTGCGGTGCCCACAGGATGCCGCCGACGGAGGCAAAGCTGTCGCCGACCAGCACCTTGCGGTCGCTGCCATCGAGCCTGCTCGACACCAGTTGTTCCGGGCCGCCGTCGGCGCTGTACATCGACCACATGCGACTGCCGTCGGAGCTGATCCGCTCGGGGACCAGCAACTTTCCGGTGACGCTGGCCGGCATCAGTCGCCACGGCTGATCCTTGTCGTCGCGGGTGTAAGTGTTGATGGTAGCGCCCGCATCGGGCGAACCGACCGCGAAGCGCGCGACGCCGTCGTGCATGACAAAGTGCATGTCGCCCTTGTCGATCTTGCCCATCAGCGTGGCGGCACCGCTGCTGGTGTCGACGTCGTAGACCATGCTGCTGTCGGAGTCGTACAGGGTGTAGTTGCCGACCGGTGCCGGGTGCAGGTCGACGTAGAGGTGGTTGTTGCGCGGCTCCGGCACATCGGCAATCGTGGCGTAGCCGATGGGCATGTCCTGCGAATGGATCGAGCTGCCGCGGGCGCGCCGGCTGTACAGCGTGGCCTTGTGGTTGCCGTCATAATCCAGCGCCACGATCTCGCCGGTCATCTGCGGGATGTCCAGCCACGCCGACTGGTAGGCCAGCGCCACCGCCAGCCGCGTATTGCTCACCCACACCACTTGCCCCGGCACGTTGCGCCGTGCCATGTCGAGCCGGCTGAGCACCTTGAGGTCGGGCAGGTGCAGCACCGCCAATTGATAGCTGTCGCTGCCATCCTTGTCGGTGTTGCGCACGGACACGGCCAGCATCCGGCCGTCCGGCGACAGCGACGGATTGCTCAACTGGGGATGGCGGGCGAAATCCCCGACCGGCAGCAGGGCCGCCGGGGCGGTCAACGCCGCGAGTGGAGTGCACAACAAGGTGATGGTCAGCAGATGGCGCAACACACGGAGCATGGTGGTTCCTCTGGATCGGATCGGGGCGGGGCACAGTCGCAGGCGCCATCGTGGAAGGCGGGCGTCGCCAACACGGTCACCGGGCACGGCCAATCCGGCCCGCCCAGGCAACATATGAAGCGTCATCGATTTCCCCGACTGCCTTGCTGGCCCGTTTCGTCCCCGATTTCCCCGGAACAGGCCGCGTGCGCCGGGGATTTTAGCGGCTCCACGCAAATCAGGCAAAACGCGCTGGCCCGGGGCGTGGTGCGTGCCGCTACACTTGGCCTTTGCCTGATCAGTGGCGTTCGCATGTCGCAGCCTTTCGTCGTCCATTTCGAACCGGTCGCCTTCCACCTGGGCCCGATCCAGGTGCACTGGTACGGCCTGATGTACCTGCTGGGGTTCTTCTTCGTTGCGGTGCTCGGCGAGTACCGGCGCCGGCGCGGCCGTCTGCCGGTGAGTCGCGATGCGCTGGGCGACCTGCTGTTCTACGGCATGCTCGGCGTGATCGTGGGCGGACGCGTCTGGTACATGCTGTTCTATTACGAGGGCGGCATCCGCTGGCTATGGACCGATCCGCTGGCGCTGTTCAAGGTATGGGACGGCGGCATGAGCTTCCACGGCGGCCTGCTCGGCGTGCTTGCGGCGGGCTGGTGGTGGTCGCGTCGCCACGCGCTGCACTTCTTCGACACGGTCGACTTCGTGGCGCCGCTGGTACCGATCGGGCTGGGCCTGGGCCGGCTCGGCAATTTCATCAACGGCGAGCTGTGGGGCAAGCCCACCCATCTGCCGTGGGCGATGATCTTTCCGAATGCCCACGCCGAGGACGTGGCGTGGGCGGCGGCGCATCCCGCCTGGTTGCCGTCGCTGCAACAGTTCGATGGCCTGCCGCGCAACCCGTCGCAGTTGTACGAGGCTGGCCTGGAAGGGCTGGTGATGTTCCTGGTCCTGTGGCTGGTTTCGCTCAAGCCGCGCCCGCGCTATCTGGTGTCGGGCCTGTTCGCGCTGCTGTATGGCGTGTTCCGCTTCGCGGTGGAGTTCGTGCGCGTACCCGATCCGCAGCTGGGCTACCTGTTCGGCACCTCATGGGTGACGATGGGACAGATGCAATCGCTGCCGCTGATCGTGATCGGCGTGGTGCTGGTCGCGATGTCGCGGCGGGCGCCGACCTTGCGCCTGTACACGATGGCGCTTCCGGCGTCCGACGACGGGCGTCCCGGTGCGGCCAGGAAGTAGACCATGCGCGCATACCTCGATTTGCTGCGTGAAGTGCTGGAACACGGTGCCGCCAAGGCCGACCGCACCGGCACCGGCACGCGCAGCGTGTTCGGCTGGCAGATGCGCTTCGATCTCGCGCAAGGTTTCCCGCTGGTCACCACCAAGAAGCTGCATCTGAAATCGATCGTGCACGAGTTGATCTGGTTCCTGCGCGGCGACACCAACATCGCCTACCTGAAAGAGCACGGCGTGCGCATCTGGGACGAGTGGGCCGATGCGAACGGCGATCTCGGCCCGGTCTATGGTGAGCAATGGCGTGCCTGGCGCACCGCCGA
>DATNGL010000288.1:0-7449 GCA_035605895.1 Rhodanobacter sp. | reverse complement strand
GCCGTGGTTGACTATCCCGGCGCCGCCGCCCACCGCGTTGAGGTTGTAGTTGCCGGCGAGGAAATCCTTCGGGGTGAGATCCAGCGTGCTCGCCATCAGGCCGCCGACGTTCATCTGCGCGGTGGCGCCGAAGATGATGCCGTGCGTGTTGATCAGGAATACCTGGCCGTTGGAATTGATCTTGCCGAAGATCTGGCTGGGGTTCTGGTCGAGGATCCGGTTCAAGGCCACCGCCGAGCGCGAGGGCTGGTTGAACAGCACCGATTCGTTGGACTTGAGGTTGAACGTGTCCCAGTTCAGCGCCAGCCGCTGCGAGATCTGGTTGATGACGGTTTGGTTGCCGCTCTGCGCGATGTCGCCCGAGCCGCCGACCACCACGCCACCAGTGGGTCCGCCGGCCAGCGCGTCTCCGCTGAAGGCGATCGAACCGATGGCAAGCCCGACGCACAGGCTGATTGGCCAGGTCCTGCGCAGGGGCAGGCTGCCGGAAGGCAATCGCGACGTATCGAACCTGGATGCGCCGTTGCGCGATTCACGCCGGGGAGTGCTGGGGTGCTTGCTCATGGTCATCATCCGTCAGAACGTGAAGCTGAAACGGGAATAGATGTGGAAACCCTTGCCATCGGATGCGTTCTGCGCACTGGTGGACTTGGCACCGTCGAAGTGGAACTCGAAGTGCTTGAATCGCGGCAGGCGGAAAATGAATCCCGCGCCGACGCCGCTGAGCTCCGCGCTCTCCGGGGTGAGCTGCCGGTTCGCTCCGGCGGAAAAGCCCTTGGCGTAGTCGAAGAACACCTCGAACTCCAGCAACTCCCGCCATGGCCTGCCGTAAAACGGCGAGACCTTGTCGCCGAAACCGGGCGCATCGACGTGATACTCGAGCGAGGCGTAATAACCACGGTCACGCAACGCGTCGGCAATCGGGTAAGCGCGCGTGCTGTCCGGGCCACCCATCGCGAACTGTTCCAGCGGAATCAGCGCATCGCGGGTGTACTGGCCGACGAACTTGAAGTTGAGGCGCTGCGACTTGCTGAGGAACTGCAGGCGCGTGTAGGAGACCTTGGTGACGAGGAAGTTGCTGTCGTGCTGGGGGCTGACCAGGTCCGGTGTAAGTGAGTCGTCGTTGATCGATTTACGCACGCCGACCTGCATGATGTCGACGCCATGGAAACGACGATCGGTATGCAGCATGCCCCAGGTCATTTCCGCGACGGTGAACTTCTCGTCGGACAGGCGGAAGCCCAGACTGTTGAGCTGGGACCGCTCGCTGAGCAGATGCAGCGTGGCGACATGCTGCAAGTCGTCCTGGTTGATGTACTTCCAGTCCAGCCCGCCGTAGTAGAGAGAGCTGGGGCCCTTGACGTTGAGTGCGGCGAAGGACCCGGTGTTGATCTGCAGCTCGTTGCGCGAGGCACCCACCACCGCCGTCAGTCCGGGTGTGTGCCCGACGGGGACGCGGTAAGTCAGCGCGCCGTAGACGTTGTCGCTGGGATCCAGCGCATAGTCCACATTGGCGTTGAAGGTGTCGCCGAGGCGCAGCGGGTTGTCCCATTCGAAACCGGCTTGCAGGCGGTACTTGCCGGTGAGGTCGGTGCCGTAGTTGTTGGCGCCCAGGGTGAACTGGTAAGGCTGCTTCTCGTGGGCGATCATGATCAGATCGGTATCGCCGGTGTGCTCGCCCGGCTGGAAGGTCGAAGCCACGGTGACACCCGGCAGGTCGCGGGCGTACAGCAGCGCGGTATCGACATCACTCTTGAGCAGCGGCTTGCCGCGGAGCTTTTCGGCCGCAGCCGAGATGATGGCCGGACGGTATCGTTTGGTGCCCTTGACGATGATCTTGCCGATCTGGCCCTCGAGTACCTGGATCCGCACGATCTGGTCGGGGCCGACGGTTTGCGCCGGCAGGAAGGTGTTGGAAACGATGAAGCCGGCGTTCCGGTAACGCTCGGTGATCTTGTCGGCGACCCCCTGCATCTGGGCGAAGCTCAGTTCCACCGAACCACCCGAACCGGCGGCAAGCGCGCGGAACTGCGCGTCCGCCAGCGACTGGATGCCGGCCGGCGTGATGCCAAGGCGCGCGTGATCGGCCACACCGGCGACCCGGAAACCGCGAACGGCGATCTTCTGCACCGCCGCCGTGTCGCGATCCCTTACCGGTGGCACGACGCCGGCACCCGGCGGTGCTGCATGTTCCGCCGATGTCGCCGATTTTCCGGGAGGGGGAGCTGGCTGGGCGCCAGTCGATTCCTGCGCGTGGAGCACTCCACCCGTCATGGCCAGGGCCGAAGCCAGCGCTGCTGCAAGACGCACGATTCGCACGATACATTCCCCCGGCTGCATCATCTTTCCGTTGACAGCGCGCCTGGACAACGACAACGCGCCAGCTGCGAAAACCCAAGCTTTGCGTAGCAGGCAATTGCTGCCTGTCGACTTGAATTCGTCCGATCAGGATACACCCTCGCAGCGGGCCGGGAACAGTCGCTCGGCGCGGGTTTCGAGGGTATTCGCAAGGGCGACTCACCATGGGTGCATCGCTGTCTGCACGGCAACACTGAGGTATCGGTATCCCTCGGCCAGCAATGCGCGCGATGACAGGTAGGGCTACCCCCGCAGCGCCCAGTACGCCAGGGCGACAATCAGGAAAACACCGAGCACGATCGCCAGGATCGCCCCCCGGCGCGCTGCCGGGCGCATCGACAGCAGCGAGGTCAGAGCCTGGTGACCGGCGACCGAGGTGTCTTCGGCGGCGTGGCGCTGCGCCGGGCGTGCCCGCGGCGTCGTTGTTGCCGTGGGCGGCACCAGGGCCTTGCGCGCCGTGACCACGGCACTCGGGTCATGAAGGGTCTCGAGCGCACGCCGACGCCGTGCCCGATACTCGCCACGGGTGATCTGACCGAGCCGATGCGCGTCGTCGAGCGCGCGCAATTGCCGATTGACGACCTGCTCCCGCTCGGTCATTTCACCTCCCTGAGCAGGCGGAAGCCCACGTCGCGCTGGGGCGAACCGCTGTCCTCGCGGTGCGTATTCACGCTGCAATCCGACCAGTAGCTGTTGAAGCTGCCACCGCGCACCGCCACGCTGCCACCGCTGACCACCCACTCCCAGACGTTGCCCGTCATGTTGACCAGTCCCCACGGATTGTGCGAACGCCCGCGAGCCGATACCGGCGCACCGCCGCCATCGCCCCCACCCGCCGATGGCGGCACGCAATTGCTGTCGTCGGCCTGCTTGAAGCGACCACCGGCCGCTGCCGCATTCAGCCACTCCGCATCGGTGGGCAGGCGATAGGCAAAGCCGCTGAGGTCGCTGAGCCACCTTGCGTACGCCCTGGCCTGGTCGAGCGAGATGTTGCTTATCGGTGCGTTGCCCAGATCCTGGTCGCTGACCGACTTGGCCGCGCACTTGCCGGTGGCACGACAAAACGCGTTGAACTCGCTGATCGATATTTCCGCGCGCGACATCGCATACGGCCGGCCGCCCCCCACCCCGGGCACCACCACCATGAACGGCCCGCGCGAGGTGCCGAACTTGTCGATGCAGAACTTGCCGCTGCCCGCCAGGCCGGGCTTGGCGCATGGATCGGGACCACTCGGGCCGGCCGCCTGCGCCGCCGGATTGGCGGCGTGGCCAGGTTGGGCCGACACCGGTGCACCCGGCCGTGGAACCGGCGTGGGTCGTCCCGGCAACGCACCCGTTTCCGGCACCGGTGCCTGTGCCGATGAGGCAGCCGGAGGCGGTGCCGGCGGTGCGGAAACGCTGGGCTTGATCCGATCCAGTTGCTCGTCCAGCGACTTCGCCGACAGCTGGCCCCGGATGCGCATGTCCGACTCGAGCGCGGCCAGTGCCGTCGGATCGCTGCGCCGGATGCCCTCCAGTTGCCTCTTCAGTTGCGCGTAGTCGGCCGTGCCGATCGGCTGCTTGCCGGCCGCCATGATCGCCGCGACCAGATCGTAACGCGCCTTCGCCGCGCGCAACTGCGCGTTCCCGGTCAGCGCGTGCAGGCCCTGCCCCAGCACCTCGGCGGCCTTCTGGTAACGCCCCTTCTGGAACGTATCCTGGGCTAGGCCGAGATAGGCATCGGCCAGCAGTTTCGGGCCCTCGCTCTGCAGGAACGGGTTGTCCGGCTGCAAGGCCTTGATCCGTGCCAGCGACTGACTGGCCTTGACGACGTCATCGGCGGCGGCGGCGCTGCGCATCGATTCGATGCGCGACTTCACTTCCGCATCGGCGCTCTCCTGCGCCGCCTTCGCCTGCAGTGCCGCCTGCAACGCGTCGAGCTTCGCGCTTTCTGCAGTCAGGCGCGGCGAATCGGGCATGTATTTGAGGCCGAAATCCAGCGCCAGCCGCGCCTGCGGCAGGTGTTGCGGGTCGGCTTCCCCGGCCGCCACATTGGCGATGGAGGCAGCCAATGCATCGATCACCCGCGCCGTTTCCGGCGAGTTGTCGCCGTGCAGGGTGGTCATTGCGTTCGTCACGGACTGCTGCCATTCGGGAGTAAGCAGCGGCCTGGCGCTCAGCCCGGCCAGCGTCGTGCGTGCCGCCGCGATGGCCTGCGTCTGCTCCTGCCGGCTTCGCTGCGCGGCGGCACTGCGGGCCGCGGCGACCTCGGCCAGCACCTTGGCATACCCCCCTTCGGCCGGGTTCATCTGCTGCCCGGCCTGGACAATGCGCTGTGCGTCATCGAGATTGCCCGCAGCGACGCGCTCGCGCGCCAGCTTGATCAGGCTGGCGTCGACATTGCCGCGCACGGCCGCGTAGCCGGGCGAGTCGGCGCCTATCTGGCTGCGCGCGGTACTCAGCGCGCTGTTCACATCCTGCAGCCAGATCGTGGTGCCGAGCGGCCTGGCCAGCAGGTCGTCCACGCGGCTCTTCGCCAGCGCGTTGCGCTGGGCTTCGCTGGCGGCCTTTTGTGCCAGCTGGTTCTGCTGTTCCAGCAGCTTCTGGCGGGTCGCGGACAGGCTGGCGTCGCCGGGGAACAGGTTGACGCCGAAGCCGGCGATGTCGATCGCATCGGCAAGATCGCCAGCGCCCTGCTTCGCCGCAGCCTGGCTGGCCAGTACCTGCCTGGCGCGGTCCGCCTGGGCAGCCAGGCGGGGATCGTCCGCAAGCAGTTTGCCCGCATTCTGGTAGGCCGTTGCCACCTGGTTGCGCCAGTCGTCGCTATCGGCTGCATGGTCGAGCAAGCCGGTCAGCGTCTGCAGGCTTTGCTCGCGCTGCTGCTGCAACTGTCTGGCCCGCTCTTCCTGCGCCTGCTGGGCAGCCATCGCCTTGCCCAGCTCGTCCAGTTGCGCACCGCGCTGCCTGAGCCGGGTGGAATCCGGGAACAGCCGGCTGGCCAGCTTGAACTCGGCCGTCGCCTCGTCGACCTTGCCCGCATCCAGCGACTTGCCGATCGCCGCATCGTACTTCAGCTCCAGCTCGGTGTTCTTCAGCAGCGCACTGGTCGGGTCGATGGCGCGGATCTTGTCCAGCGTCTTGACCACGTTGTCCGGCTGGTTCTCGAAAATGGCGCCGGCCGTGATCTGCTGGCTGAGCTGCGTATCCATCGCGTTGAGCAGGTCGTTGCGCTGTTTCTCGATCTCGCTGCGCTTGATGTCCAGTGCCGGCGAATACAGCTTCAGGTCATCGCGCAGCTTGAACACCTGCCGGGTGCCGGCGTAGTTGTAACGACCCTGGTCCGGGCTCCAGTACGCGTCAAGGCGGCCGACCAGGAATTTCTGGATGAGGTCACCCTGGTCGATGATGATCCGCTTGCGGTCATCTTCGCTGAGGGTGTCCAGCGCCTGCAGCGCCTGGGTCTCGCTGGCGTAGTGGTCGGGGCGCGTCAGCGTGAAGCGCTGGATGACCTCGGTCACGTGATGGTTGTGCTGGTAGGTGATCCAGCCCCAGGCGCCGCCCGCGGCGACCAGGATCGCCGGCACGCCGTAGATCAGGTAGGGCATCGCCCGTTCGCGCAGGCCGACGTCGCGCAGGCCCTGCACGAGCTCGTTGGCGCTCTTCAGGCGGTCCTCGGCACGGAACGCCACGCTGGCGCACAGCGTCTTGTACTGCTGCTTGGTCAGGCCCTTGACCGGCGGTGGCTTGCGCCCTTCGCGCATCGCCACTTCGGCGCTGGCCTTGTCGTACGGGTGCTTGCCGGTCAACAACTCGAAGGCGACGCAACCGAGTGCGTAGACGTCGTCGCCGGGCACCGGCTCCTTGCCATGGATCATCTCCAGGCTGGCATACGCCGGCGTCAATGCGCCCAGCGTGCCGGCATCGAACACGGTCTGCTCGCCCACCGCGTCGCCCATGTGCTTGCCGGCGCGGGCGATGCCGAAATCGAACACCTTGGGCACGCCCTCGCGCGTGACCATCACGTTCGCCGGCTTGAAATCGGAGTGCACCACGCCCGCGGCGTGCGCACGGCCGAGCGCACGCGCCATGCCCTCGATCAGCGGGCGCGCCTGCTCCAACGGCATGCCGTTGTAGGCGCGTTCGCGGATCAGCTGCTTGAGATCGGAGCCATCGACGTACTCCATCGTCATGAAGACGATGGTGCGATCCTTGTCGAAATCGTACACGCGCACGATGTTGTCGTGCGCCAGCTGTTGCGATCGCCGCGATTCGCGCTGCAGCGAGATCAGCGAATCGGGATGGCGGCGGAATTCGTCGTTCAGGACCTTGACCGCGACATAGGGATCGCGGTCGCGCGCCTCCACCTTGCGCTCGTCGCGCGCCTTGTAGACCACGCCCATGCCACCGCGACCGATTTCCCGTTCGAGATGGAAGCGGCCCTTCAACAGCGAGCCCACCGCGACAAAGTCGGCGGCCTCCGCGTCGCCGATGTGCTGCCAGCTGGATTGGCTGCTCATGCTCGAACCGGTGCCCTGGGTACCGGTGTGGCCCGCGGTCTGCCCTTCGCCGGGCGGCACCGGCGTACCCGATACCGGCTTCACGATGGTCGCTTCGTCAGGTACCGGTGGCTGGGGTGGCCGCGAGGCAGGCTGGACCACGGTAACCTCGTCTACCGGCGCAGCCGGCGGTCGCGATGGCGGCGCGACGCGGGTGACTTCATCGTCTTCGGGCGGCGGCGGCGCGGCCGGCCTTCGGGTGGCCGGCTTGACCATGGTGATGTCATCGTCTTCGGCGGGCGGCGCCGCCGCCCGAAGCGTCGCCAGCTTGGCCAGCAGCGCCCTGGCAATCAGCGGATCGAGCTTGTCGTCGGCACGCTGCTGCTCGATCCACTCGACCCCTTCGCGACAGTCGGTTTCGGACATCCCGGCGAGCGCGCCCAGCGCCTCGAACAGGGCGGGAAGCTTGAGTTTGTCGGCCTGGTAGGCCGAGACCAGTTCAGCTATGGAATTCATGTCTGGGTGGATGTCTTCATGCTTGGAGGCCGATCACGACGGCCGAAATGTTGTCCCGCCCCGCCCGGCCCATGGCCAGGTCGAACAGGCTTTCCACCAG
>DATNGL010000287.1:0-15813 GCA_035605895.1 Rhodanobacter sp. | reverse complement strand
TGGCATCCGCAGCGGGTGATCCTCGCGCATGGCCGCTGCTACGAACGGAACGCCGAAGCCGAATTGCGGCGTGCGTTCCGTTGGGTGGATTGACGGCGTCGCATCCGGTGAACACTGCGTTCGTTGCGCGGGCATTGGCTTTGCCGGCGAAAAGGCGCATCTTGGTGGCATCTGGTTTTTGCGATCGTCCGTGATCGCGGCTTCCCGGATAGATGCCAGGAGTCCGAAAAGCCCGAGCGGCGGCACGACACCAGAACGACCATTGAAGCCGCCATCCATGGCCAAGAGCTCCGTGGTCTGACTTTTCACAACAGCTCACCCAGGAGGTGTGCCGTGACTTCCCGTACCATCACCCGCCGCGTGCGCGGCATCCCGACCAGCGACGGCGCCGGCGTCAAGCTGACCCGCGTGATCGGCCAGCCGATGCTGGATTCGCTCGACCCGTTCCTGCTGCTGGACGAGTTCGGTTCGGATTCGGCCACCGATTACATCGCCGGTTTTCCCGATCACCCGCATCGTGGCTTCGAAACCGTCACCTACATGCTGGACGGCCGCATGCGCCACCGCGACAACCACGGCAATTCCGGCCTGCTGGAATCGGGCAGCGTGCAGTGGATGACCGCCGGCCGCGGCATCGTGCACTCGGAAATGCCCGAGCAGGAACACGGCCTGATACGCGGCTTCCAGTTGTGGGTGAACCTGGCGGCGAAGGACAAGATGATGCAGCCGCGCTACCAGGACATCGCGCCCTCGAAGATTCCGACCGCCGAACCCGCGCCCGGCGTGAAAGTGCGCGTGGTCGCGGGCGAGATGTTCGGCGCGCGCGGGCCAGTGGACGGCATCGCGATCGCACCGGTGTACCTCGACATCGCACTGGAACCCGGCGCGAAATTGTCGGTGCCGCTGCCGGAAGGCCACAGCGCATTCGCGTATGTGTTCGAGGGCGACGCGGCGCAGGTCGGCGCGGAGACGCTGGGCTTGCGCGAACTCGGCGTGCTGTCGAAAGGTGATGCCGTCGACTTGGCGGTGGCCGCCGATGCGAAGGCGGCGCGCGTGCTGCTGGTCGCCGGGCGTCCGCTCAATGAGTCCGTCGCGCGCTACGGCCCGTTCGTGATGAACACGCCCGAGCAGATCGTGCAGGCGATGCAGGATTACCAGGCCGGGCGGTTCTGACCGGCATCGCAGGAACCGGTCAACCCGTCCGTCGCCGGGTTGACCGGTTGTGGTTTGCAGGGGGACGGGCGAACGTTCGCAGACTTGAAATCAGTTCAACCTCAGGTTGCAAAAACATCGCTACATGGTGGCGTGCGAGCTGCGTAGCATGAGCATTGTTCAAGTGACGAGGTTGACAATCATGTCTGTATTCATGCACGAGCTTGCCGCCCGCATTCGCGCGACGACCCACGTATCGAAGACGCCGTACGGCCGGCCGCACCGACGCGACACATGCCGCGCCTCGAATACGCCGCGCGCTGCCAAGTCGCGCAAGTGGGTTATCGCAGGGCTGCGTTGATCCAGTTGGGGCCCGCGAAGCCGTTACGGGTTGTCGTTCCAGCCGTCTCGCTGTCGCGCACAAAAAAACCGGACGGCTAGCACCGTCCGGTTCGAGTCGCGCTGGCGGAGGGAGGGGGATCTCTGCCGCGCGTACTTTCTTCGATACCTCTCGGGAGGTACCTTCTTGATCCCTCGCGGGATCAGCGCGCCTTCTTGGCGGGCGCGGCGGCGACGTCATTGGCCGCCTTCAGACTGTTGCGGGTCAGATCGCCGAACTGTTCGGCGGCCTTCTGCGCCAAGCCCAGGATTTCCTGGCCGGCGGCGTAGGCGGCTTCTGCGCTGTCGCGCGCGAAGTCGAGGCCCTTCGGCCACAGTGCGGAGACGTCCTGGATCTCGCGCGCTTCCAGCGAATCGGCGACGAACGCCAGGTTCGACTTGGCCTGTGATTCCAGCGCCTTGACCTGCAGGCTCTGGATTTCGGCGATGCCCTTCAGCGCAGCGAGCTGCGCCTTGTAGGCCTGCTCGGCGAACTGCTTGCCGAGGTCGAGCGACTGCTTCTGGAACTGGCTGTACATGGTGTGCGCCCTCTTTGGCAGGAGTGGTAGGAACTGATGCCTACTCTAGCGCGGGTTATTGTGCAGTGCAACATAAAAATTCAGAGCGTTCAGAATGTATTTATAAAGTCTTTTCAGTCAATTAGTTATATATGCACCCAAGATGGCTGAGGATGGTGCAGTGCAGCGTCTTTGCCTACGTGCGCGTTGCTGATGGCCCCAGCGGGAGAGCGGAGCCCCACCTGGAAGGGAATGGTCCGAGTCGACGCCAACCCTGTTCCAGGGCACGACGCGACCTGCGCGAACGCTTCACGCATGGCCTTCATTCCTACCGGTGGGATTGAAGCGCGGCGCTCAGGTCGCTTCCAGCGCCTGCTGCGCACGCCGAGCCCAGATGACACTGTGGCGGTACGCGACTTCGTAGAGATTGGGTTCGACGAACCAGTTTAGATGGTCGAAGCGGCCGCTCTCGTAATGTTCCACCTCAGTCAGCAGTTCGCCCAACGGACCGCTGCGGTGCAACAGCGCCTGCTTGACCTCGAAGCTCAGCGGCACCTGTCGCATCAGGTCGCGCATCGCGATGTCCATCAGTACGTCCAACCGCGACAGCAGACCGACGATGAAGGAAGTCATTGCGTCGTCCCGGCCCGACAACTCGGCGAGGATTTCGCACATGCGGCCGCGCACCAGCATGTTGCGCATCAACTCTTCGGGTTTGCCCGGCTCGCCATGCGCCAGCAGCATGTTGGCCCAGCGGCCGAGTTCATTGGTGCCCAGCAGGCTGATGGCCTTGGATAGCGAACTGATCTCGCGATTGAGCCCGACCGCGGCGGAGTTGATGACCTTGAGGATGCGAAACGAGAATGCCGCATCCTTGATGGCGATCTGCTCCAGCGCCATCGGCGAGGTATCGGGCCGGTGCAGTTCGGACAGCAGTTCCAGCAACAGCACCTTGTTGTTGGATATCTTCTTGTCCTTGACCGGTGTCGACTTGACCAGGAAATCGCCCTGGAACCAGGTCGCACCCAGATCCGCGCAGGCATAGAACTGGTCGATCGCATCGACGCCGTCCACCAGCAGCTTGGTCTTGTGGAAATAAAGGCGCCGGGCGGCGTCGGCCAGCCCAGGCATGCCGAGCTGGGGCAGGTTCAGGCGAACGGCTTCGAAGACGTCCAGGAGCGATTCCAGGTCATCGCGGCCGGGGCGATAGCCCCCCAGCGCCAACTTGTAGCCGCGTTCGGCCAGCGCACGCAGTTGTGCGACCAACTCGGCCGGGGCGTTCTCCGGCACCGCGATTTCGAGGATGTACTGGTTCTGCGGCAGCAGGGTGATTTCCGGCGACAGCAGTGTCGAGGGTGCGACGCGCAGCAGCGTGGGAACGGTTTCGATGCGGCCGTTCTGGAAGGTGTCGGCGTAGGTGCCGAGCACGATGCTGCTGGTCAGCTCCGGCAGCGCATCGCTGCAATCGGCGCTGTCCCGGTTGAGCAGGACTTCGTAAGCCGCGACGGTCTTGTTGCGCGTGTAAACAGGCTGAAAGGCGAGCAGGATGCCAAGCCGTTCCTCGGTGGCCATCACCTCGCGCGCAAGTGTCGACACGTTGCTACCTTCCGAACTGAAAGTGGATTACGCCTGCGACGCGATCCGGTTGTCGCCGCCGCGGGTTTGCCCGTCCGGACCATACAGGTCCTTGCCGGCCAGCGTGCGCAGGTCGTTGAGCAGGCGCTGGTTGCTGGTCAGGCGAATGTTGATCAACTGCCCGTTGAAAAGATTGAGTTGCGCGGCCTGCCGGGCGCGGCTGCGCATCCGCTGCCATGATTCGAGGCAACCGTGTTCGCGCGCGGCCCGCTCGTCGCCGGCGATATCGCGGCTGTAGCCAAGCCGTTCGTGGGCAGCGCGACGGCGTGCCTCGAAATCCGCCAGCATGGCCAGCACCTGATGCTTCTCCACCGCCAGCGCACCCATGGCTTCGCCGTCGATGCGGCCTTCGCCGAGCAGATCACGCTCGCGGCCAAGCAGGCCGATCAGGTGTTCCAGTCGGCCGTGCTGATCGTGCAGATGCGACGCGAGGCTCATTGACCCTTGCCCAGCAGGTCATGCACGCTGGCGATCAGGCGATCGGCGATGCGATCGGTGTCCACGTGCAGGCGGCCTTCCGAGATCGCCTGGCGCAATTCCGCCACGCGCGCATGATCGATGTCCTGGCTGGTGTCGCTGCCGGCGCGGCTCAACTGGGTCGTGGAGCCTGCCTCGGCATTGCCCTGCGGCGCGACGTTGTCGACCTTCTCTTTGTTTTTCGCCTGATCGATCCGGCCCGGAGTCGTCAGATGCGAGACATTGTCGATTTTCATGAGACATTCTCCATCGGTTCGCCCCTGCGTCCTGTGTATCGGCCCGAACCGCCTCTTCTTTAGCGGTCGCCGCAGAAAATTTGCGGGTGATAAAAATCCCCAAAATTTTCAGAAATTTACCTTCACGAGATTGTTGCCCGCCACGACCCCGGTCAAGACCGAGCGGTTGGTCATGCGGATGCGCACGGTATCACCGAGCGCGCCGTCCTGCAGCGCCTCGCCCTGGCGCACCACGCGGAAACCTTGGCCGACGGCCTCCACCGACACCGTGCGGTTGCGGTGGATCAGCCACGGCGCCTGCAGTTGCGAGCTCTGCACCACGCTGCCCTCGGCCAGCGTGCGGGTGGTCACGTGGCCGACGGCATCCGTCTCATCGAGTATCGCCTGGCGCGGCAGTGCAGTCAGGTCGCCACTGCGCGCTTCCAGCATGCTGGCGATCACCAGGCTGCCGGCCGGAATGTCTTCGGCGGCGACCCAGTATTGCCCGATCGCAGTGACCCGTGCCTGCAAATAGCGGGTCTGGCCGTCACCGCAACGCACGCCGACCGTCACGCGCCCCAGCAGGCGCTGGGCCTGGCCCGGCAGGAACGGCTGCGGATCGGCGCAGGGCGGCAACGCGGCTTGGGGCGCCTGCACCGTGACGGTGACATTGCCCAGGTTTTTGGCTGCGTCCTGCAGGAAAGCTTGCGCGGCATCTTCCGCCGTGCCGGCGTGCACGGCGCCGCTCGCCAGCAGCAATAGCGCCGGGAACAGGCATCGCGACAGGGTTCGGGTTGCGGTCATTCAAGTTTGCCTTCGGCTGCGCACGATCGCGTTGCGAGGGTCCGCCCAGTGCTGGTGGCGGGATCGTGACGAACGCCAGTGTAGGCACGCGGCAGGATTCACGAGCATCCGAATTGAATGCAAAAACCCGGTCTGTTTGTCCGATTGGACCGGCACCCTCGCGCGTATTCTCGATGCCGAACTTCCACCACCGACGGCGCACCGACGTCGTCGCGGGGCAACAGGGGACGAACATGCTCGACAAGCTCGCTTCGGCACTGGACTTCGATCGTCAGGCGCTGGGTCTGCGCTTCGAACGGCAGAAGGTGCTGGCCGGCAACATCGCCAACGCCGACACGCCCGATTTCAAGGCGCGCGATTTCGACTTTTCCAGGGCGCTGGCGCAGGCCACCGCGCGTGACGGCTCGCACGGCCAGTTGGCGATGACCACCACGTCCGCCGGCCATCTGGGGGGTGCGGCGTCCGGCAGCGGTGCGGCGCCCGAAATGCTGTATCGGGTGCCCGATCAGCCGAGCCTCGATGGCAACACCGTGAACATGGATGTCGAACGCGCCGCGTTCGCCGACAACACCGTCCGCTACGAAACCTCGCTCAGCCTGATCAACACCCGCATCCGCAATCTCAAGGCTGCGATGCAATCGGAACAGGGATAAAGCCGTGACCATGTTTTCGATTTTCCAGATTTCCGGCTCGGCCATGCAGGCCCAGTCGCAGCGCATGAACGTGGCGGCCAGCAATCTCGCCAACGCCGACAGCGTGGCGGGTCCGGATGGCCAGCCGTATCGCGCGAAACAAGTTGTGTTCGAAGCCCGCGGCCGTGACGGTTCGGCGGGCGTCGGCGTTTCGAAAGTGGTCGAAGATGCGACGCCGCTGCGACGCGAGTACCGCCCCGGGGATCCGAACGCCGACGACCAAGGTTACGTCAGTCTGCCCAACGTCAAGCCGGTCGAGGAGATGGTCAACATGATCGAAGCCTCGCGCTCGTACCAGGCCAACGTCGAAGTGCTGAACACGAGCAAGCAAATGATGACCAAGACCCTCACGTTGGGAGAAGGCTGATGAGTATTTCCGCCGCGCAATCGATCGACCCCGGCCTGCTGAGCGCGGTCAACGCCAGCACCGCCGCCAAGACGGATGCCGCGAGCGATCTGCAGAATCATTTCATGACCCTGCTGGTCACGCAGTTGAAAAACCAGGATCCGCTGAACCCGATGGACAACTCGCAGATGACCTCGCAGTTGGCCCAGATCAATACCGTAAGTGGCATCCAGGACCTCAACACCACCCTCAAATCCATCAACGGCCAGATCAACGCCGGCCAGTCACTGCAGGCCGCGGCGCTGATCGGCAAAGGCGTGCTGGTGCCGGGCGATCGCGTGCTGGTCGGCAGCGATGGCACCACCACGCCGTTCGGTCTCGAACTCGGCGCGGCTGCCGACGACGTGCAAATCAGCGTCACCGATGGCTCCGGAAAAGTCGTGCGCAGTTTCGATCTCGGTGCGCTCGATGCCGGCACCCAGTCGTTCTCGTGGGACGGCAAGCTCGACGACGGCACGCAGGCGCCGCAGGGCGCGTACACCGTTTCGATCAAGGCCTCCAGTGGGGGCCAGGCAGTGGACGTCACCGGTTTGAACTACGCACTCGTCACGGGCATCAGCACCGGCCAGAACGGACCGTTGCTCGACCTCGGTGGCATCACCAACCAAGTGGGTCTCGGCGACGTTCGGCAGATCCTCTGATCCGACAATCGCTTTCCAAGGAGCGCACACATGAGTTTTTCGCAAGCACTGAGTGGCCTCAACGCCGCCTCGCAGAATCTGGACGCCATCGGCAACAACATCGCGAACTCGCAGACTTACGGCTTCAAGGGTTCCAGTGTCCAGTTCGCGGACGTCTACGCCGGCTCGCAGATCGGGCAGGGCGTACGCGTCGCGGGCGTGCTGCAGAACTTCGCGAATGGCACGCTGGAAACCACCGGCCGCAACCTCGACCTCGGCATCAACGGCGGCGGCTTCTTCCGCTTCAAGCAGGGTGACCAGGTGGTGTATTCCCGCAACGGCCAGTTGACGTTGACGCAGGATGGCTACCTCGTGAACGCCAGCGGCGCCAAGCTCACCGGTTTCGCGGCCGGGGTCGGCACCGGCGGCACGCCGGACGCGCTGCACGTGCCGACTGACGCGATGAATGCGAACGCGACCACGTCCGTGCAGGCGGCACTGAACCTGGACGCGGGTTCGCCCACCATCGACCGCGCCACCGTGCCGTTCGACAGCACCGACGCCAGCACCTATTCCTACGCCAACACCGGCACCACCTACGACTCGCTGGGCGTGCAGCACATCATGACCACCTATTTCACCAAGACCAGCGACAACAACTGGGAAGTGCGCGTGGGGATGGACGGGACGTTCAATCCCGCCAACGACGGCACCTTGGTATTCGACGCCAATGGCGTGTTGAACGCCGGCGCCAGCACCTTCCCCAACGTGACGTTCACCCCGGCCGGCGGCGCCGCCACGATGAACTTCGCGCTGGGCTTCAACGGCACCACGCAATTCGGCAACGACTTCGCGTTGTCCTCGCTGGTGCAGGACGGCTATACGTCCGGCAGCCTGGTCGGTATCCGCTTCGACAAGAACGGCGACATCGTCGGCAGCTATTCCAACGAGCAGACGCGCACCTTGGGCACCATCGCGCTGGCCAATTTCCGTGACCCCGAAGGGCTGGCGTCGGTGGGCGACAACGCCTGGATGGAAACCGGCACCTCCGGCCAGCCGCTGCTCGGCACCGCGGGCACCGGCCAGCTCGGCAGCCTCGAAGACGGCACGCTCGAATCGTCCAACGTGGATCTCGCCACCGAACTGGTAAACCTGATCATCGCGCAGCGCAACTACCAGGCCAACACGCAAACCATCAAGACCCAGGACCAGGTGCTGCAAACCGTCGTCAACCTGCGTTGATGGCCGGCTGAGGAATTCCCATGGATCGCATGATCTACACCGCGATGAGCGGCGCACAGCAAAGCTTCATTCGACAGGCAGTGGTCGGCAACAACCTCGCCAATGTCTCGACCACGGGTTTCCGCGGCCAGATCGAGGCGATGCGCGCAGTGCCAGTACAGGGCGATGGCGCGCTGCACACGCGCGTAGCGGTGGTGGCGACCACGCCCGGCAGCAACTTCGCGCCCGGACCGATCAACGCCACCGGCCGCGATCTTGACGTGGCGCTGGAAGGGGGAGCTTGGCTGGCGGTGCAGGACGAGAACGGCAAGGAGGCCTACACGCGCCGCGGGGACTTGCAGGTCGATGGCAACGGCATGATCACCAGCGCCGGCCGCCCCGTGATCGGTGATGGCGGCCCGATCATCGTGCCGCTCGGTGCCGAACTCACGGTCGGTGCCGACGGCACCATCAGCGCGATTGGTCCCGGCGACAAACCCGATGCGCTGGTCCAGGTCGGCAAGCTGAAGCTGGTCACGCCCGACGAAAAATCGCTGGAGCGCGGCGACGATGGTTTGTTCCGTTCGCTCGACGTGAATGGCAACGCCACGCCCTTGGCGGCCGACGACAACGCGCGCCTGCAGACCGGTGCGCTGGAAGGCAGCAATGTCAGCGCGGTGGAATCGATGGTCGACATGATCGCCACCTCGCGGCTGTATGAAATGCAGATGAAGACGGTGCAGACGAGCGAAGACAACGCGCGCCAGGCCGACCGCCTGTTGTCCGCTTCCTGATCGCCACGGAGGAATGACCGATGATCAAATCACTCTGGACCGCCAAGACCGGTCTTGAAGCACAGCAGACCAAGATGGACGTGATCGCCAACAACCTGGCGAACGTCAGCACCAACGGATTCAAGAAATCACGTGCCGTGTTCCAGGACCTGCTGTACCAGAACATGCGCCAGGCCGGCGGCCGCAACGACATGCAGAACATCCTGCCGGCCGGCCTGCAGATCGGATCGGGCGTGCGTCCGGTCGCCACCGAGCGCATCCATACCCAAGGCAGCCTCGAGCAGACCGGCAACTCCAAGGACATCGCGATCGACGGCCAGGGTTTCTTCCAGGTGCTGATGCCGGACGGCAACAATGCCTATACCCGCGACGGCAGTTTCCAGGTGAACGACAGCGGACAACTGGTGACGGCCGACGGTTATCCGATCCAGCCGGCCGTGCTGATTCCGCAGGACGCGCTGTCGATCACGATCGGCAAGGACGGCGTGGTCACGGTGACCCAGCCGGGCAACAACCAATCCACGCAGGTCGGGCAGTTGAGCCTCTCGACGTTCGTCAATCCGGCCGGGCTGCAGAGCATCGGCGACAACCTGTATCTCGAAACCAGCGCGTCGGGCATGCGCAATGAATCCACTCCGGGCCTGAATGGCGCCGGCCGCCTCGACCAGGGTTACGTGGAAACCTCCAACGTCAACGTGGTGGAGGAAATGGTCAGCATGATCCAGACCCAGCGTGCCTACGAAATCAACAGCAAAGCGGTCCAGACTTCCGATGAAATGCTTGCGAAATTGTCTCAGCTCTAAGGCGATCCGACTGGCGTTCTTCGCCGGCGCCGCATTGGCCATGACCGGTTGCGCGCAACTGGTGCACAAGCCGGTCGTCGCGCAGATGCCGCCGGTGGAAATTCCCGCGCCGCCGCCGCCGGTCGCCAATGGTTCGATCTTCCAGGAAGCGAGCTACGGCAATCGCCCGTTGTTCGAAGACCAGCGCCCGCGGATGCCGGGCGACGTTCTCACGGTGGTGTTCAACGAACAGGTCAGCGCGTCGAAGAACGCGCAGGCCAGCGCCAGCCGCAAGAGCGAATCCAGCTTCGATCCGACCGTGGTGCCGAACGGCCTCAAGGATCTCGGCAAGCTCGGCATCGATCTCAAGGGCGGGCACGACTTCCAGGGCTCGGGCGGCGCCAAGGCCAACAACACCTTCAGCGGCACCATCACGGTGACCGTGGTGCAGGTGCTCAACAACGGCAATCTGCGCGTGCACGGTGAAAAGCAAATCGCGATCAACCAGGGTACCGAATACATCCGCTTCGCCGGCACCGTCGACCCGCGCACCATCAGCGGCGACAACTCGGTGCTGTCCACGCGCGTGGCCGATGCGCGCATCGAATACGTGGGCGACGGTTACATCAATGACGCGCAGCGCATGGGCTGGCTGCAGCGCATCATGATGAAAGTGTCGCCGTTCTGAGGACCACCTGGTGAATGTCAGGCATCGTTTGAACAGGTTGTTCGGGACGGCGCGCAAAAGCGCGCTGTGGTTGCTGCTGGCCTTGCTGGCGAGCACGCAGGTGCACGCGCAGACGCTGCGCGAACTCGCCGACTTCGCCGGCGTGCGCGACAACGCGCTGGTCGGTTATGGGCTGGTGGTGGGCCTGGACGGCACCGGTGACCAGACCATGCAGACGCCGTTCACCACGCAAAGCCTGACCAACATGTTCTCGCGACTCGGCATCACCGTCCCGGCCGGCACCAACATGCAGTTGCGCAACGTCGCGGCCGTGATGGTCACCGCGACCCTGCCGCCGTTCGCCGCGCCGGGCCAGCACATCGACGTGGTGGTGTCCTCGGTCGGCAACGCGAAAAGCCTGCGCGGCGGCACCTTGCTGATGACGCCTTTGAAGGGTGTCGACGGCAGCACCTACGCGATCGCGCAGGGCAACCTGCTGGTCGGTGGCGCGGGCGCGAGCGCCGGCGGTTCCAGCGTGCAGATCAACCAGCAGGCCGGCGGCTCCATCAGCGATGGTGCGATCGTTGAGCGCAGCGTGCCGCTGCAACTCGGCCAGAATGGCGGCGCGCTCGCGCTGCAACTGAAGCGTGCGGACTTCGGCACCGCGCAGCGTGTCGTCGATGCCATCAACAATGCGATGGGCCGGCAGGTGGCGTCCGCCGAAAACGCGCGCACCATCCGGGTCGACGGCCCGCAGGATTCGAACCAGCGCGTCGATTTCATCGCGCGTATCCAAAGCCTCGATGTGACACCGGTGGATGCGCCGGCGCGCGTGATCATCAATGCGCGCAACGGTTCGGTGGTCTTGAACCAGCGCGTCACGTTGCAGCCGGCCGCGGTCGCGCACGGCGACCTGTCGGTGGTGATCAGTACCGAAAATACCGTGAGTCAGCCCGCGCCTTTCAGCAACGGCAAGACCACCGTGGTGCAGAACAGCGCCATCAACATCACCAAGCAGCATGGCAGCCTCAACGTGGTGAAAGGCGCCGACCTGATGCAGGTGGTGGATGCATTGAATGCACTGGGTGCCACGCCGCAGGATCTGATGTCGATCCTGGAAGCATTGAAGGCGGCGGGTTCGCTCAACGCCGACCTGGAGATGATGTAGTGGCCGTCGGCTCGCTCGACGCGGCGCGCTTCGCGCTGGACGTGAACGGGCTGGATGGCCTGAAGCGGGCGGCCGCGAAAGACCCGCAGGCGCAGTTGAAGGAAGCCGCGAAGCAGTTCGAGGCGGTGTTCCTTGGCCAGATGCTGAAGAGCATGCGCGATGCCGGCGTCAAATCCGATCTCACCGACAATCGCCAGATCCAGTTCTACCAATCGCTGCTCGACCAGCAGCTTTCCCAGAACCTGGCCGGCAAGGGCACCGGCATTGCCGAGATGCTGGTGCGCCAGTTGTCGCGCAACAAGGCTTCGCAGCCGCAGCCCGAAAGCGATGCCGCGATGGCCGCGCGCATCGCCGCGATTCCGCGCGGGACGCCGCGTTCGCTGGAAGGCATGCCCGCCGTCACCGCCATGAACGACGACAGCGATGGCAGCCAGGACGAGGGCATGATCGCCGCCGTGGTGGCGCAAATCCGCGCCGCCGAAACCTCGGCCAAGGCGGACGTGCCCACGGCGCCCGATGCCGTGGCGGACGCCAGCGCGCCGGCTTCCACGCCAAGTGCCACCGACGCTTCCGACGCTGGCGCGGGCAATGTGTACACCCGTTTCGTGAACCGCTTCGTGGGCGCCGCGCGTGCGGCGGCGCAGATGAGCGGCGTGCCGGCCCGATTGATCCTTGCGCAGGCCGCGCTGGAAACCGGCTGGGGCCGCCACGAGATGACCGCCGACAGCGGCGCCAAGAGCCACAACCTGTTCGGCATCAAGGCCGGCGAAAGCTGGAGCGGCGCCACCGCCAACAACACGACCCACGAATACGTGGCCGGTCACAAGGTCGGCGTGCGCGAGACGTTTCGGGCGTATGGCTCGTACATCGAATCGTTCGTCGATCACGCCAAGCTGCTCGGCAACAGCGCACGTTACGCAGCGGTACGGCAGGCCGACAGTCCGGAGCAGGCGGCGCAAGCCCTGCAGGATTGCGGCTACGCCACCGACCCGCGCTACGCCGACAAGCTGATCGCGATCATGCAGCAGATCGGCCAGATGGTGATGCGGTAAGCCGGCAGGACGCCGAATTCACAATCGTTCAAGAAATCCCGCGGGCTGCCGATAACGTCAACAGAGCTTCGAAGGAAAACCCGACAGTGAGCATTTTTTCCATCGGCTTGAGTGGTCTGAATGCCGCGAGTGCCGCGTTCAACACCGCCAGCAACAACATCAGCAACGTCTATACCCCGGGTTACAACCGGCAGGTGCTGGACCTCGCCGAGTTGCCGGCCGCGCAGGGCGTGGACGTGCAGGGCATCCAGCGCCAGTTCGACAGCTACATCGCGCAGCAGCTCAACAACGCCAACAGCAAGACCAGCGCGCTGGACACCTACCAGACGCAGGTCAGCCAGATCGACAACCTGCTGGCCGACCAGGATTCCGGACTGGCGCCGCTGATGCAGAAGTTCTTTTCGTCCGTTTCCGATCTGGCGAGTTCGCCGTCCGATCCGGCCGCGCGCCAGGGCGTGATCGGCACCGCCGACACGCTGAGCGCGCAGTTCCGTTCGTTCGACAGTTACCTGAGCGACATGGCCTCGGGCCTGGACGGCCAATTGCAGGACGAAGTCACCCAGATCAACAACACCGCCAAGCAGATCGCCGGCCTCAACACGCAGATCGCCCTGGCCAAGGCCAAGCAGGGCCAGGCGCCCAACAGCCTGCTCGACCAGCGCGACCAGTTGGTGGCGGACTTGAGCAAGCGCGTGAACGTTCGCGTGTCCCAGCAGGACAGCGGCAGCTACAACATTTCCTTCGGCAACGGGCAGCCGCTGGTCAGCGGTGGCAAGCAATTCGATCTGGCGACCATGCCTTCGGCCGCCGATCCCACGCGCACTTCGATCGGTTATCGCGATGCGGCCGGCAACCTGGTCGAGATGCAGGATTCCACTTTCAGCGGCGGCACGCTTGGCGGCCTGCTGACGTTCCGCGATGAAACCCTGAATCCGACCCGCAACAAGCTCGGCCAGCTCGCGGTGTCGTTCGCCGAAGGCATCAACGCGGTGCACAGCGCCGGCGTCGACCTCAATGGCGACGCCGGTGGCAACATGTTCGCGCTCGGCCAGCCCATGCTTTACGCGAACAGCCGCAACGCCGGCACCGCCACGCTCAGCGTCGCGTTCGATCCCGCGAACGCAAGCCAGCTCACCGCCAGCGACTACGACGTGCGCTACGACGCCGCCAGCGGCGGCTTCAAGATCACGCGCATCGACACCGGCGAAAGCACCACCGCCACGCTCGATGCCAGCAACCAGTTGAGCTTCGGTGGCGTGAAGGTGACCGTGGACGATCCCACCAAACTGGCCGACGGCGATCGCTTCCAGGTGCAGCCGACGCGCATTGCCGCCGCCGGCTTCCAGAACATCATCGGCGATCCGGCGAAGATCGCCGCCGCCGATACCACCGGCGGTAGCGGCAACAACAAGAATGCGTTGGCGCTGGAAAATCTGCAGACGCAATCGCTGGTGGGTGGCACCGCCAGTTTCAACCAGGCTTACGCGTCGCTGGTCGGCGACGTCGGCAACCGCACCAACATCGTGCAGGTGAACCTGAAGGCGCAGCAAAGCCTCAGCGACCAGTTGACCGACGTGCAGCAGTCGCAATCCGGCGTGAACCTGGACGAAGAAGCGGCGAACCTTATCCGCTACCAGCAGTACTACCAGGCCAACGCGAAAGTGATCCAGACCGGCTCCACCATCCTCGACGCCATCCTGGGCTTGCGGTAATCGATCGGGAATTCACCATGCGCATCAGCACCCAAACCCTTTATGCCCAAAGCATGCGTTCGATGAACCAGCAGCAGGCGGACCTTTCGCATGTCGGCCAGCAGATCGCGTCTGGCCAGCGCGTGATGCGTCCATCGGACGATCCGCAGGCCGCGTCGCGCGCGGTGCAGGTCAGCCAGGCGCAGGCGATCACCAGCCAGTACACCGATTCGCGCGTCAGCGCGCGCAATGCGCTGTCGATGGAAGAGAGCGTGCTCAACAGCGTGGGCGACGCGGTGACCAGTGCCAAGACGCTGATGCTGGAAGCCGCCAACGGCACGCTCACCGACGCCGACCGCGCTTCGATCGCCAGCCAGTTGCAGGGCATCTACCAAACCGTGATCGGCCAGGCCAACGCCACCGACGGCAACGGCCGCTATCTGTTCGGCGGTTACCAGGACAAGTCCGCGCCGTTCGTGACGGACGCTTCCGGCAACGTGCAATACGTCGGCGACACCAATACCCGCCAGCAACAGATCGATGCCTCGCGCCTGATGTCGGTGGACGACAATGGCGTCAGCGTCTTCCAGAGCGCGCAGGGCGCATCGGGTTTCATGGCTGTCGCGGTCAAAAGCGATGGCACCGCCAACGCGGGCAGCGTCACCATCAAGGGGCCGGAGGTCGTCGACACCAGTGATCCCGCCTACGGCACGCCGTTCAAGATCGCGTTCGCGGTGGACGCCAGCGGCAGCGCCACCTACACCATCGAGGACACCACCGGGGCCGTGTTGCAGCCGCCCCAAGCTTATACCTCGGGCCAACCCGTGACGTACGGCGGCCAGTCGCTGACCCTGACCGGCGCGCCCGCGGATGGCGACGAAATCAAGGTCGACCAGGCGAAGAATTTGAACCCCGACCTGTTCAAGACCTTCGAGAAGGCGCTGGCCATCCTGAAGCAGCCCGTGGACACGCCCGCCAAGCAGGCCGCGCTGCAGAACACCCTGGGCAACGCGATGGCCGAGTTCGACAACAGCCTCGACAACGTGTTGATGGTGCGCGCCTCGGTAGGTTCGCGCCTCAACGAGTTGGACGTGGTGGACAAGGTCGCCAGCAATCGCCAGCTCAACTACGCGCAGACCAAGTCGGACCTCGTCGACCTCGACTACAACTCCGCGATCTCCGAATACAGCCTGCGCAGCGTCGGCCTGCAGGCCGCGCAGAAGGCGTTCATCTCGATGAAGCAGATGAATCTGTTCGACCTGCTGTAGGCGCCATTGCCTTGGGGCGTGGCAGGAACCAACTTCATCTTGCGCTCGAGCTTAGCCGGCGCATGGCCGCGTGGTTGTGCTCGTGTGGACCGACCGTGAGGGCGGTCCCAGACTGATTTCGTGCCGCGAGGCAGAGCCCTATGAACGAGAAGCGTACTACCAAGCGTACCCGCAAATCTGACGTGCCGTACGACCCGAAGAACAAAGCGGCGACCATGAAGTACTGGAAGGGTGCCACAGCACACCGGGGCGTGGTGGAGTTGCACGCCAAGC
>DATNGL010000286.1:0-7322 GCA_035605895.1 Rhodanobacter sp. | reverse complement strand
ACATGCCCGGCACGCGCGTGCGGGATCAGGTTGGCGAAGGCGTTGAACGACACCACCAGCGCGCTGGTGCCGATCGCCAGGTGCGGGTCATGCAGGCCGACCACGTACAGCAGCAGCGGCACGGCCAGGATCGAACCGCCGCCGCCGATCAGTGCCAGCGAGAAGCCCACGGCCGAGCCGCACACGACGGCGAGCAGGGCCTGCAGGGTCAGCAGATGCGTCATCGGAAATCCCGGGCGGGGTGGACATCAGTCATCGCTGCAGAACTGCTCGAACAGCGTGATCATCAGCGCCTGCACGCGCGGGTCGCTGATGCGATAGCTGATCGTCTGCGCGTCGCGCCGGCCGCTGACCACGCCATCGCGACGCAACAGCGACAGATGTTGCGACACCGTGGCCTGGGCCAGATCCAGCGACTGCGCCAGCGCCCCCACCGAGCGTTCGCCGGCGACCAGTTCGCACAGCAGCAACAGACGATTGTGACTGGCCATCGCCTTCAGCACCGCGACCGCCTCATCGGCGTGCTGGTGCAGCTGCTCCGGCGCGGCCGACATCGTGGCCCGGCGTGTGCGGGGCTTGCGTTTCACCCCGGCACCTCAACCGCGGCCGCTCATTTCCAGCCACGGTCGCAGGATCGAGAGGTCGTACCCGGCCGCCTGCGTGGTGGCGAGAATGCTGTCGACCGTGCCTTCGGCCTGCATCGCCCACAGCGCACTGCAGCGGGTACCGCTGCGGCAGAAGGCCAGCACCGGGCCGGGCAATTGTCCGAGCGCCTCGGCGAAGCTGCGCACCTGGACATCGTTGACCTTTCCCGACACCACCGGGATGTGCCGCCAGTCCAGCCCGGCCCGCCGTGCCGCCGCTTCCAGCTCGGCGTTGGCCGGCTGCCCGGGAGCCTCGTCGTCGGGACGATTGTTGACGATGCTGCGAAAACCCCGGGCGGCGATCGTGGCGATGTCGTCCATGCCGATCTGTGCGGCGACGCTGAGTTGCTCGGTGAGTCGATGGGCTTGCATGGAGGTTCCTTCTGGAGAGTGGGGCGCCGCGGGCATTCAGATCGCATCCAGCGGAATTTTCAGATAACGCATGCCGTTGTCTTCGACTGGCGGCAACTGGCCGGCGCGCATGTTCACCTGCACCGCAGGCAGGATCAACTGCGGCACCTTAAGCGTGGCGTCGCGGGCAGTGCGCATGGCCACGAACTCCGCTTCGCCGATGCCGTCGCGGACGTGGATGTTGCCGGCGCGCTGCGCGGCGATCGTGGTTTCGTGCGAAAACTCGTCGCGCCCCGGCGCCATGTAATCGTGGCAAAGGAAGATTCGCGTGCTGTCCGGCAGCGCGAAGATCCTCCGGATCGAGCGGTACAAGGTGGCCGCGTCGCCACCGGGAAAGTCGCAGCGGGCGGTGCCGTAGTCGGGCATGAACAAGGTATCGCCGACGAAGGCCGCATCGCCGATCACGTGCGTCATGCACGCCGGCGTGTGGCCTGGCGTATGGATCGCCATCGCCTCGATCTGGCCCAGGCGATAAGCCTCGCCATCGGTGAACAGGTGATCGAACTGGCTGCCGTCGCGCGCGAAGCCGCTGCCTGCGTTGAACAACGCGCCGAACGTTTCCTGCACCGCACGGATGTGTTCGCCGATGGCCAGCCGGCCGCCGAGTTTCGCCTGCACGCATGGCGCGGCAGACAGGTGATCCGCGTGCACGTGGGTATCGATCACCCACGCCACCGCCAGCCCCTGCGCCTGCACGAACGCGATGATATCGTCGACACTGTCGTGACCAATGCGCCCGGCCGCCGGCTCGTAGTCGAGCACCGCATCGAGCACCGCGGCCTCGAGCGTGGCCGGATCCCACACGACATAGCTGAAGGTGTTGCTCGGCGCGTGAAAGAATGCCTTCACTGCGGGACGTTGCATGCTCGCTTCCTCGGATGGCTGCGTTCAGAGCGTGGCGGCGGGCACGCGCGAGGCCAGCCACCAGCCGGCCATCATGCAACCGACCAGCAGCAGCAGCGATGGCATCGCCGCACCGAGCGAGGCCAGCGCCGGGCCGGGACAATAGCCGGCGATACCCCAGCCGGTGCCGAACACGGCGGCACCAACAAGCAGGCGTCCATCGACACGGCGCGATGCCGGCAGCTGGAATCGGTCCGCCAGCAAGGGCCGCGACCGCCGCAGCACGACGCGGTAGCCGATCGCCGTGGTGAGCACGGCGCCGGCCATCACGAACACCAGGCGCGGGTCCCATTGACCGAAAATGTCGAGGAAGCCCAGCACCACCGCTGGCCGGGTCATGCCGCCGAGGCTCAGCCCCAGGCCGAACAGCAGGCCGGAAAGCAGGCCGGAAAGCAGCGCAAGCAGGGTCTTCATCTCACCATCCT
The DNA here is from genome assembly GCA_035605895.1 of Rhodanobacter sp. GTDB lineage: Bacteria > Pseudomonadota > Gammaproteobacteria > Xanthomonadales > Rhodanobacteraceae > Rhodanobacter. The sequence continues at coordinate 4,939 of DATNGL010000286.1, read as the reverse complement.
CCGCGCAGATGGCGCACCACGTACACCGTGGCCATGCCGAACAGCACGAACACCGCGGTGGCCCACAGCGAACGCGGTGACCACCGCGCGACGCCACAGACACCATGACCACTGGTGCAGCCGCTGCCGATGCCCGTACCGAAACCGACCAGCAAGCCGGCCAGCGCCATCCACGGCATGCCCACCTGCGGCGCGCCGATGCCGTTGTCGCCGCGCAGCAGCCAGAGCAGCATCGGCGCGACCAGCAGACCCGCGACGAAGGCGAGCCTCCAGCCGCGCCCGCCGACGCCACGCCGAACCAGGCCGCCGGCAATGCCGCTGATGCCGGCGATGCGGCCCAGGGTGGCCATCAGCAGGACGGCCGCGGCGCCGATCAGGACGCCACCCAAGGCGGAGAGCAGATAGGGGTGCATGCCGTGTCACTTCATATATTCATATATTCATATATTGGAATATACATCCGGGCCATGGCGAAAACGGGGCAACCGGACACAGCAGCATTTTCACCGGACAGTCTCCTGCGATGCTTTTGCACGCTCGAAATGCAACGACATTTGCGGAAGCGAGAGCGTGTCGGCGGCGCCATCGAGATCTTGCCCGAAGGTGACGTAGCCGTCGCCGTAATAGCGGTAACGCCAGCTCACACGAAAGGTGTCGTCATGCCAATGCTGCAAATCGCCGACGAAGTCGGGATTGCCCAGGCGCAACACCAAGCGGCCCTTTTCCAATGTCACGCTGGCGGTGCCGTTGTAACTGTCGGTGTACTTGCCGGCGTAGTCGGCGAGCGGCAGTGGTGGGCGTGAATCCGGCTTGCGGGTGGCGGCGAGTTTCTTTTCGGCCGTCTTGGCAGCGGCCTCGTCCTTCTGCGTCTGCGCGTACAGCGTCGCGCCGACATCGTCCGGGGGCTGCTGCAGGTATTGCTGCAGGATATGCATCGCCACGCCGAAGCGCGAACCGCTCTCGGTCATGTTGGTCATCACCACGATGCCAAGGTGTTGGTCGGGAACCATGATCATCGCCGAGGCCATGCCGTCGATGTCGCCGGCATGCCAGACCAATTTGTGCCCGGCATAGTCGTTCATCAACAGGCCCAGGCCATAGCTGTAGAAATCGCCGCCGGGCATCCAGGCCTTGATTTCCCGGCCAACGCCGGCATCGGTCGGCACCGGGATTTGCGGCGTCTCCATCGCGGTGACGGTCGCCTTGTCGAGGACTGCCTTGCCGTCGTAGCTGCCATCGGCCAGCAACATCAACAACCAGCGGCTCATGTCGCTGGCACTGGAATTGATGCCGCCGACCGGCGACATGAGGTCCATGTTGTGCGCCCAGTAGCGCCGGATCACGGCCGGCTTGCCGTCGACCATGCCATGCGGCGCGGCGACGTCCGACGACGCGGCGACTTCGGCATCGGTGGTGACGGTGCGCGTCATCCCCAGCGGCTTGAACAGATGCGCGGCCACGTACTGATCCCAGCTTTCGCCGGTCACTGCCGGAATGAAGCGGGCGGCGGTGAGGTACATGATGTTGTTGTAGCAAAAGCGCGCGCGGAACGCATAGTCCGGTTTCTGGTAGCGCATGCGCCGGATCACGTCGCGGGCGTCGGAGCTGTACCACATGCCCGGATCGCAGTAGCCGCTGCGATGCGTCAGCAGGTCGCGCAGGGTGAGTTCCTGGGTGACATACGGACTGCGCAGGCGGAAGTCGCTGACGTGATCGACGACATGTGCGTCCCAGTCGAGCTTGCCCGCCGCGACCAGCGTGCCGAGCGCCGCCGCAGTGAACGACTTGGTATTGGAGCCGATGTCGAACAGCGTGTCGGCATCCACCTTGTCTGGCTTGCCCAGCTCGCGCACGCCATAGCCCCGGGCCAGCACCACCTTGCCATCCTTGACCACGGCCACGGCCATGCCGGGCACCTGCCATTGCTGCATGGTCCGGTGGACATAGGCATCCAGGTCGCGCAATGGCGGCGTCGCCAGGGCCGGCATATCCGGCAACAAGGCTACGCACGCGACCAGCACCATCGCCCGGATCTTCATGGAATTCCCCTGTCGACTGATCTTGTTTTCCGGCCGCGGCCTACCCGCCGGAGATGGATACATGGTGGCGAACACCCCGAAGTATCCGCCAATCCGGTCTCCGCCGTGCCCATGCCTCGATCAGCGCCTGCCGGTCGATGCTCCGAGCAGATGGCCATTGACCTCGGTGCCGTACAGCGACATCGGCGTGTCGTGGTACTTCTTGCGCGTCTCGCTGAGGCTGCCGTTGAAGCGCGGATCCTGCGGGCGTTCGTGCGCGTCCATGAACATCGCCACGTCCCAAGCGTCCTGGTCGCTCAGCGTGTCGCCACGGCTGAACGGCATGTTCGCCTTGATGAAGGCGGCGGCATTGTCGAGCTGGTGCATGCCGGCGCCCCAGTTGAACGACTGCGGCCCCCACAACGGCGGAAACACGTTGCGCCCGGCGACCTGCTGGCCCTGGCCATCGCCGCCATGGCATAGCGCGCAGTTCGCGGCGTAGACCTTTTCGCCGCGCGCGTAATCCGGTGGCTGCGCCGGCTTGAAGTCCTCCTTCGGATAACCGGCGCCTTTCAGTTTCACGCCGACCGGCGCGCCCCTGGCCATCCACCACGCATAGGTTTGCAGCGCCACGATCTCGGCGCTGTCCAGCGGCGGCGCCTTGCCGTTCATGCTGAACATGAAGCAGCCCTGCAGCCGCTCGCCGAAGGTGTTCACATGGCCGTTCTTCTTGCGGTATTGCGGATACATGCCCCAGGCGCCCCACAGCGGCGCGGAATTCGCCAGTCGGCCGGCGTCGAGATGGCAGTTGCTGCAGCTGAGGCCATTGCCCACGTAAGCCTTCGCATGGGCGGGCGTGTCGGTGAAGATCGCGCGGCCCTGGCGGATCACCTCGCCGAGGGGACCGGCGGGAATCGACGATTCGGGCGGCGGTGCGAACGTGGGCGTGGACGGCCTGGCGGCAGCGGCCTGATGCGTCGTCGCCGCGACGGCAGGCGATGCCTTGGCGGACGCGGCGGGCGGCTTCTGTGCGCAACCGGCAAGCGAAACCAGCGCCAGCAGGCCCGTGAACTTGACCGTATGAGGATTCATGGCGTGGCTCCCGCAACAGGCAGCGGCTGCGCGGCGAACCACGCGGCAACGGCATCGATGTCCCGCGCGCTGAGCGCTGCCGACAGATGCTGCATCAATTGCAGCGGGTCGTTGTGCCGACTGCCGCTCTGCCACGCCTTCAGCTGCGCCTCGATATAGACGGCCGGCTGGCCGGCCAGCGGCGGAAAGTGCGCCCCGACGCCGACACCACCGGGCCCGTGGCATTGCACGCAGCCGGGCACACCCCTGCTCCAGTCGCCGCGCGTGGCCAGCACGGCGCCCGCGCTGTCGGCGGCAGGCATCGGCGTCGCCGGCCTGGCGAGGGTCGGCGGCAGCGGCAACTTGCTGTAGTAAAGCGCCAGCGCGCGACGCTCCTCCTCGCCGAGCGCACTGGCGGTCGGCTTCATCACCGCACTGTCGCGCGTACCGCTGGCGAAATCGTCCAGCTGCTTCTGCAGATAGGCAGCATCGAGGCCGGCCAGGCGCGGATTGCCGGCGGCGGTCTGACCCGCGCCATCGACGCCGTGGCAAGCCATGCACGGTGCGGCGCCCGTGCCGTTGCCCTGGCGGGCGATCGCCGCCGCGTCGGCGGCATGTGCCAGCAGCGGCATGCCGGACAAGACGATCGCGATCAGCACAGGCAGGCGGTGGCTCATGGCGCGCTCCTTCAATGTGCGCTCTGGAAGCCGTACTTCCGATACACCGCCTGCGCGGCGGGACTTTGCATGAAGGCCATGAAATCCTTCGCCGCTTGTTCGTGCGGCGCGCTCTTCATGCGTGCCACCGTGTAGGTGGCCACGGCATTCTGCGCCGCGGGGATCGCCACGGTCTCGACCGGGTGATGCAGGATCTGCTGCTGGAAGTACGCCTCGGTCGACCACACCGGCGCCGCGTCCGACTCGCCCTGCAGCACGCGCAGCGGCGATTGCCGGTGATGGATCTGGGTGAGGAAGGTCGTGCCGTCAGTCACCTTGGTCTGCATGATGGCGTGGTCCAGTGCCTCGCCACCGGCCTTGCGATAGCTCGCCTCGATCTGCCTGGCGATGCCTTCCCACGCCGGGTTGGGCATGCTCACCCGCACATCGGCGCGGCCGAGGTCCTTCAGGCCTTCGATGTGTTTCGGGTTGCCCTTGGCGACCAGGATCGCCAGCGGGTTGCGCGCGTAGTCGTACGTGTCGGCGAACCAGTCATGCTGTTTCTGCTTCTCGGCGATGGCGCCCTTGCCGGCCGTATAGACGTCCGGTTTCAGCGTGATGCGCAAATTGCCCATGACCAGCGCGCCGCTCTCGATCTGTTTGGCCAGGATGCCCGGCGGCAGGGTCTCCACGAAGATGCGCTGGTACCGCGGGTGCGCCTGCCTGAACGCCGCCATCAGGTCGTGCACCACCATGAACTGGTTGCCGGCGAAGAACACCACCAGTTGCGGATCGACGATATCGCCGTGCAGGTCCGCGATCGCATCGAACGGCGGCACGCTGAACTGCAGGCCTGCCGGAGGCGGGTTCCACGGCGGCAGGAAATCCGCGTGGACCGCCGCCTGCGTGGCCGCCGCGCTGGCGCCGAAGGCCAGCGCGCAGGAGATGACGGCCAGCAGCAGCCGTGGGAACACATGACGCATGGCGGTTTCCTCCTGCCGGTGAACTTACTGCGGCATCAGCGCGTAGCCCTGCTGCTGCAGGTCGATGACGGTGGTCAGGCCGGACAGCGCCACGGTCACATGCGAATCGATCCAGTCGTACTGGAAATCATGCTCGGCTACCGCCTGCGCGCATACCGCCACGTCGACGCCGGCCTTGCGCAACTGCGCGATCACCGCCAGGTTCGGATTG
>DATNGL010000285.1:0-3383 GCA_035605895.1 Rhodanobacter sp. | reverse complement strand
CTGGACCAGCAATGCATCAACACGCTTCGCTTCCTCTCGGTGGACATGGTGCAGAAGGCGGACAGCGGCCATCCCGGGCTGCCGCTGGACGCGGCGCCGATGGCCTATGTGCTGTGGACGAAACACATGAAATACCACCCGGCCGATCCGCACTGGGCCGATCGTGACCGCTTCGTGCTGTCGGCCGGCCACGGTTCGGCCCTGCTCTACAGCCTGTTGCACATGACCGGTTACGACCTGTCGCTCGACGACATCAAGCAGTTCCGCCAGTGGGGCAGCAAGACGCCGGGGCATCCCGAGTACGGCCACACGCCGGGCGTGGAAGTCACCACCGGTCCGCTCGGCCAGGGTCTGGCCAACGCGGTGGGCATGGCGATCGCCGAGGCGCAACTGGCGGCGATCTACAACCGCGATGGCCACAGCGTGATCGACCACCACACCTGGGTGATCGTCGGGGATGGCGACCTGATGGAAGGTGTGGCGTCGGAAGCCGCCTCGCTGGCGGGCCATCTGAAACTCGGCAAGCTGGTGTGCCTGTACGACGACAACTACGTGACGCTGGCCGCCGGTACCGACATCACCTTCACCGAGGATCGGGCGAAGCGCTTCGAGGCCTATGGCTGGCAGACGATCAAGGTCGCCGATGGCAACGACATCGCGGCGATCGACGCCGCGTTGAATGAAGCCGTGGCCGAGACCACGCGACCGACCCTGATCCTGGTGCGCACGCATATCGGTTACGGCTCGCCGAAGCAGGACAGTTTCAAGGCGCACGGTTCGCCGCTCGGCGTCGAGGACGTGAAGGCGACCAAGCAGAAGCTAGGCTGGCCGCTGGAGCCGGATTTCCTGATACCCGAGCCGGCGCTGCAGCATTTCCGCGAAGCCAAGGCGCGTGGCCAGCAGGCGCAGGACAACTGGAATGGACGTCTGGACGGCTATGCCAAGGCCTTCCCGCAGCTCGCCGATGAACTTCGCGCGCGGCTGGGCGGCGAGCTTCCGGACGGGTGGGACAGCGACATCCCGGTATTCGCCGCCGACGCCAAGGGCATCGCCACGCGCGAGGCCGGCGGCAAGGTGATGAATGCGATCGCGCCGAAGCTCGCCGCGTTGTTCGGCGGCTCGGCGGATCTGGATTCCTCCACCTTCACCAACCTCAAGGGCTTCGGCGACTTCAACCCCGCGGTCACCAAGGGCGAGGACACGCAGGGCTCGGACAGCGCCGGCTGGAGCGATGCCGGGCGCAACCTGCACTTCGGCGTGCGCGAACACGCGATGGGCGCGATCGTCAACGGCCTCGCCGTGCATGGCGGCTTCATGCCGTACGGCTCGACGTTCCTGATCTTCTCCGACTACATGCGCCCGGCCATCCGCCTGGCCGCGCTGATGGGCGTGCATGCGATCCATGTGTTCACCCACGACAGCATCGCGCTGGGCGAGGACGGCCCCACCCACCAGCCGGTCGAGCAGCTGGCCAGCCTGCGCGCGATCCCCAACCTCACCGTGATCCGTCCGGCCGACGCCAACGAGACGGCGGTGGCGTGGAAGGTGGCGGTGGCGACCCGCGGCCGGCCGGTGCTGTTCGCCCTGTCGCGGCAGAAGCTGCCCACGATCGACCGCACGCGCTACGCCAGTGCCGACGGCGTGCGCCAGGGCGCCTACGTGCTGAGCGACGCGAAGGACGGCAAGCCGGCCCTGATCCTGATCGCCAGCGGCTCCGAAGTCGGCCTGATCCTGGAAGCCGCCGCGCAGCTCGAGGCGCGCGGCATCGCCGTGCGTTGCGTGTCGATGCCGAGCTGGGAACTGTTCGAGGCGCAGCCGCAGAGCTATCGCGACGAGGTGCTGCCGCCGGACGTCACCGCGCGGCTGGCGGTGGAAATGGGCGTGGCCCAGGGTTGGCGTCGCTACACCGGCGAGCACGGCGACATGCTGGGCATCGACCGCTTCGGCGCCTCCGCCCCGGCCGACGCACTGCTGCGCGAGTACGGCTTCACCGTCGACAACGTGGTGCAGCGGGCGAAGGCACTGCTGCAGAAATGATGCGCGGGGTCAGGCGCGCAGCCTGACTGACCTCGTCAGAGGCGGGCTGCCTCGCGCGCCAGCAGCTCGATGCCGGCCCAGTCGCCGGCGCCGAGTCTGTCCGCCGGGGTGAGCCACGAGCCGCCCACGCAGAGCACGTTGGGCAGCGCCAGGAAATCCGCGGCATTGGCCAGACTGATGCCGCCGGTGGGGCAGAAGCGGATCTGCGGCAGCGGACTGGCCCAGGCGCCGAGCAGCTTGTGGCCGCCGGCCGGCACCGCGGGGAAGAACTTCAGATGACGGTAGCCGCGTTCGAGCAGGCTCATGGCCTCGCTGGCGGTGGCCGCGCCGGGCAGCAGCGGCAACGCGCTGTCCTCGGCCGCATCCAGCAGGTACGGCGACATCCCGGGCGACACCGCGAAGCGCGCGCCCGCCTGTTGCGCGGCATGCAGGTCGCGTGCGCCGAGCACGGTGCCAACGCCGACCATCGCGCCTTCCACCTCGGCGGCGATCGCGCGAATCGCGTCGAGTGCGGCCGGCGTGCGCAGGGTGACCTCGATCGCGGGGATGCCGCCGGCGACCAGTGCACGCGCCATCGGCACCGCATGCCTGGCATCGTCGATCACGACCACCGGAATCACCGGCGCCAGCCGCATGAGGGCTTCGACCTGTTGCTGCTTTTGTTCGATGGGGCTGGTCATGTGTGGCTCCGTTTTCTTGGCTCCTCCCCCTGCTTGCAGGGGAGGGAGCAAGGCTAAGACAGCACGCCGGCGCCGAGGTCGGCGCTGGTCGCGGCCTGGCGGAACAGGCCGAACAACTCGCGCCCCATACCGCTGTGCTGGCTGGAAAGATCGGCCGTGACCGGCAGGCGCGCATCCAGCTCGTGCGCTTCCATCAGGACGTCCAGACGTCCGTTCGTCGCGTCCAGCCGGATCATGTCGCCGTCGCGGATCTTGGCGATGTTGCCACCGGCCACCGCTTCGGGGGTGACATGGATCGCCGCCGGCACGCGGCCGGAGGCGCCGGACATGCGCCCGTCGGTGAGCAGGGCGATGCGGTGGCCGCGGTCCTGCAACAGGGCCAGGGTGGGGGTGAGCTTGTGCAGCTCGGGCATGCCGTTCGCGCGCGGGCCCTGGAAGCGCACCACCGCCACGAAATCGCGATTCAGCTCGCCGCGCTTGAACGCGCCGGCGACCTCGTCCTGGTCGTCGAACACGATCGCCGGCGCCTCGATCAGCAGGCGGTCGTCCGGTACCGAGGAGACCTTGATCACCGCGCGGCCGAGGTTGCCCTCGAGCATGCGCAGGCCGCCGTCGGCGCGGAACGGTTCGTCCACCCCGCGCAGCACGCCGCGGTTGCCGCTCTGC
>DATNGL010000284.1:0-8095 GCA_035605895.1 Rhodanobacter sp. | reverse complement strand
GCGGTTCATGCGCTGGTAGGTGCCGGTGGCGCCGAACACCCAGGACGTGCCCAGCATCTGGAACTGCTGCTGCATGCCCAGCACGTAGTTGTCGGAGAACTCGGCCTTGATGTTCTGCGCGGCGGAAATGCGCGGGTCCTTCGCCTGACCGTATTCGCTGTCGACCGATACGCCGGTGCTCGGGTTCTGCGGCAAGGGCGTGAATCCGATCGGCACGCCGTTCGCATCGATGCCCGTGTAGGTTCCGTATTGGCCGGCATTTATCACGGGCGCGGCGATGGACAAGGCCACGTTATCCGGCAGCGCCAGGTAGTAGCGACCCGCATTGCCGAACACCTTCAGCGTCGAGTCGCCATGCACGTCCCAGCTGAAGCCGAGGCGCGGTGCCCATTGCGGCTTGGTCTCGCGGATATACGGCACGCCTGAACCGTCGTAGTTGGTGAACTGGTCGTTGCGCAAACCGATGTTCAGCAGCAGGGTCGGCGTCACCTGCCAGTTGTCCTCGATGTACTGGGCCCGCTGGGCCACGCGCACCGAGGCGACGCTGAGGTCGACGTGCTTCTGCACGTAGTAGCAATGACCCGCACTGCACTGGGTAGACGGCCCAACATACGGCGGAACATTGGGGTCGGCGTTGAAAATCGGCTGGCCGGGGGCACTTTCCCCGTAGATCCACTGGTAACCCGGACCCGGGTTCTGCGAACCGTCGTGCAGGTCGTAGGAGGTGATGTTGTCGACGCCGAACGAGACATCGTGATCGCCCAGCTTCCAGTCGAGGCTCAGACGATAGTTGCTGATCGATTCGCTGTGTGCGGGATCGGTGACCTCCGAACTGATCTGCGAGTTGCGGATGCCGCCAGGCGGCACAAACGCCGGATCCTGCTGCGAAGCGCTCTCGATATGCGGCAAGGAGGGATCGAAACCCGGATCAGACGGCTGCTGCTGTCCGTATTCACCGTGCATCTTTCCGAACATCGCGTTGAGCGTGAGGGCATCGGTCAGATAGGAGCTGTAATTGACCGTCCACATGTCGAAGACGTTCTTGTACGTCGGCTCCTGCGCGGGAACGGTACCGCGTTGCGATGTGCCGTAATCGAAATCGTAGGAATTCGTCCAGGTCTTGTATGCGTTCCTCAGCCCGGTCACGGTCAGCGTGTTGCTGTCGTTGATGTTCCAGTTCAACTTGCCATAGAGCTTCGGGGCATGGGTGGTCGTCACGCTGGTAGTGGCACCTTCGCCGAACTCGTCCGTAGACCGGGAGTCGGTGTTGTCCTGCTCGGCACTGAGGAAGAAGAACAGCTTGTCCTTGATGATCGGGAAGCTCATGTAAGCGTCGTAGATCTTTTCGGTGCTCTTGTCCTTTTTGCGGTAGAAGGCGATGTCGCCCGGTCGGTTACCTGGATCTGTCTCAAGCGGATTGACGTAGTAGTAGTTGACTGGTGAGGCCTGCAGGCTCGCCGGCTGCCACAGCACACGCGCACCGAAATGCACCTCGTTGTCGCCGCTCTTGCCGATCTGGTTGATCACGCCGCCGATGGAACGGCCGTACCGGGCGCCGTAACCGCTGGTGAAGGTCTGCTGCTGCTCGATGGCGCCATACGGCAGCGTGACGCCGCCCATGCTGTTGAGCGCCTCGGTGACGTTCATGCCGTCGACGTAGTAAGCATTTTCGGCTGCCGAAGCGCCACCGAACACATTGATCGGCGTACCCAGCGGGCCGGTGCCCAATTGCGGCGAGGCCATGCCCACGCCCGGCGCCAGCAGGGCGATGTCTTCCGCAGTGCGCGAGAGAGGCAGTTGCTGCAACTGCCTGGAGGTGATCGTGGTGACCTGGTTGGTGGTGCTCACGTCGATCGGCGGAACGACGTTGGCCGAGACGGTGACCGCCGACAGGTTCTGCACGTTGGCGACGGTGCCCGCAGCGGCCATGAAGTCAATTGCCACTGCGCCTGCGGCTACCGGACTGACGTCGCTGCGGCTCTGCACGACCTTGCCAGCCTGCAGCAGCGATACCGTATAGGTACCCACAGGAAGGGTAATCGAGTATTTGCCGGACGGCCCGACCGTGATGGTGCGATTGAAACCAGCGCCCCCGGTGATCTGAATGGTTTCATTGGCGGCGACCGGGGCCGTGCCGTAGATGGTGCCGCGTGTCGCCTGCGACCATGCCGTGCCCGCAAAGCCCGAGATGACGGACCCGATAGCCAGTACCAGCGCCTTGCGCTGAAAGAGGTGGCGGCGACGTGCTGTGCGTACAGGATTGGACTTCATTAGGTGTGCACCCCACTTGGTCAATGGCTCTGCAAGTCAATGGACAAACGCAACGTGACAACCCGGAGGCCGACGCTGCAGGAGAACGATGAGCCGGAAGATTGAGCGCAGCGACGGCGGCTGGAAACGGACAGGTATCGCCGCGCGGCGCGGCAGCATGGCGACACTCCGCAGGCGGACTGTGCGCTCGGTGACGGTGCGCTTCGATCAAACATGAACGCCGCTCCCACCCCGGGTCATTCGCGCCGAGCATAAACAGCAGCAGGTACCCGCCACCAATGAAAAAAGCGCCCACTTGCATAACCGCAGGTTGTGGACGTTCGCATGGGTGCAATGCGCCGGCGCCAGTTGAAGTGACTCCAGGGGGAGAAAGCGCGAGCAGCGTATCCCGTGCAACGTTGTCGCCATGGCTGCCCGGAACGGGCAGGCAACGTACCCTCAAACGGTAGCCAGCAACCGCTGCGCAAGTTGACGCACGAGACCGAGAAAACGTTTCTGCACCGCGTTCAACGGGCTGTCCGGTCGATAAATCGCGTACAGCACGACATCCATGCGCAGGTCGAGCGGACGTATTTGCACGGCTTTGCCGCCATCGCGCCGTGCGGTGAACGGGTCGACCAGCGCCAGGCCTTCACCTTGCGCAACAAGTGAATGCGCCAGCTGGTAGGTCTGCACCCGCACCGGGGTGCGCGGCGCCGGAACAAGCTGCGCCAGGTGGCTCTGCAACATGTTGCCCAGTGCGTCCTGCACCGCGATGCCGATCATGGGTTGGCTGGCCAATGCGGTAATCGGCAAGGGGCGTTTCAACTCCGCGACCGGCCACCAACCCGGAGGCGCGATCACCATGACTTGTCCGCGGCACAGCGGCTCCCGGCACAGGTTCTGGCGACCGGTATCCTGCAAGGTCAGGCCTATGTCGGTTTCGTGGAGCATCAGCGATTCGTACATCGCCACCGAGTGCTGGGTGAACAACTCCACGCTCGTACCCGGAAAGATCTTGCGCAACAACGTGATCGCATCGGGCACCAGCGCTTGAGCCAGTGTCGGTGTGCAAGTCACCCGCAATGGACAACTGTCCGTCAGGCTCATGTTCGCCGTGAGGCGCTGCAGCTCGTTCAACTCCTGGATGATCTTCTCGATACGCTGGCGCAACAGCAGCGCCTGTTCGGTTGGCTGCAGCCGCCCACGCACCCGGCTGAACAAGGCAAAGCCGAGTTGCTGTTCGGCTTGTTGCAAGGCCTTGCTGGCCGCCGGCTGCGAAATGTTCAGCAGGTTGGCCGCTCCGGTCAGGCTTCCGGTGGTCAGGACGGCATGGAACAATTCAATGTAGCGCAGGCGCATAACCGGGTTTCACCCCTTCGATGGCAACGTGACTTGAGTGCAACACAAGGCGTGCCGCCCAGGCAAATCACGCCACCCTTGCCTGCCTGCGACGGCCCTACTCCGGGCGATGGAGAGCCACAACCTTCAGTTATGCAAGTCGGCGCTTTTTTCATTGGTGACTTGCGCCTGCCGGTGACTATGCTCCCGGCGTATCTTCGTGGGTGAACGAAGACCCGTCGAGTGGAGTAATCAATTCATGTCCAACGCTGCCGATGCAGCCTTGCCTGCCCGTTGGGGTCCACCGTACCTGCTCTACCTGGGCAGCGCGGCCGACGATCTGGCCATCAAGACGGCCAGGGGACTCGCGCACTGGCGTCCGGATTGGTGCATCGGCCAATACCGGCGCCCCGACTGCAAGCCGACCCTCGACCTGCTCGAAATGAGCATGACCCAGGCCAGGAGCGAAGGCGCCAATACCATGGTGATCGGTGCCGCGAATGCCGGTGGCGTGATGTCGGCGGAAATCGTCGCCGATGCCATCGTCGCGCTTGACGCCGGCCTCAACGTGGCGGCAGGCCTGCACCAGAAGCTGCGTGAGAACCCGGACATCGTGGCCGCCGCCCGGCGCAATGGTCGCGTGCTGTTCGATGCGCGCGATCCCGTCGGGAACATCCCGGTCGGCACGGGTCGACCGCGCGCAGGTCGGCGGCTGCTCACCGTGGGTACCGATTGCTCGGTGGGCAAGATGTACACCACGCTGGCGCTCGAACGCGCCATGCGTCAGCGCGGTCTGCTGGCGGATTTTCGCGCGACCGGCCAGACCGGCATTCTCGTCGCCGGATCGGGCGTGCCGATCGATGCGGTCATCGCGGACTTCATCTCCGGCGCGGCCGAATGGATTTCGCCGGCCCGCCTCGACGGTGGCTGGGACCTCATCGAAGGCCAGGGTTCGCTGTTCCACCCTTCCTATGCCGGCGTGTCGCTCGGCCTGCTGCATGGAGCCCAGCCCGACGCCCTGGTGCTGTGCCACGAGCCGACCCGACGGCACATGCGCGGCCTGTCGGATTGCCCGCTGCCCGAGCTGAAACTCTGCCTCGAAGCCAACCTCGTCGCCGCGCGCCTGACCAATCCGGCGGTCAAGGCCGTCGGCGTCGCGCTCAACACATCGGCCCTGTCCGAAGCGGAAGCCGCTGCGGCATGCCGGCAAATCGGCGATTTGCTTGAGCTGCCCTGCCAGGATCCCGTCACGATGGGTGTCGAGGATATCGTGGGCAACCTGCTCGCCGGCTGCGCGAACTGACTGGGCGGATGAATTTGTTTTCATCGCGCGCGGACGCGAATATGCCGGATCCGATTACTGCCAAGGGTGAACCCATGTTCGATCCAAACACACCGAGACTCGATGCCAGGCGGCCCACACCGGCGACGGCGTTCGTCCGCCCCCAGGGGAGGCGGCGCGCCCTGCTGCTGGCGACGCTGGCAGCATTCAGCGCATTGGCCTGCGCCCAGGATGTCAATCCTGACGCGACCGGTCACGAGCCTGTCAGCACCCGGGCGGCATTGCAAAACGCCAAACCGGTGACCGCCAGACACGCCATGGTGGTCAGCGCTCAGCACCTTGCCACCATGGTCGGCGTGGACATTCTCAAACAGGGCGGCAATGCCGTGGACGCCGCCGTGGCGGTGGGTTTTGCGGAAGCCGTGGTGCATCCGTGCTGCGGCAATATCGGTGGCGGGGGGTTCATGACCATCCACCTCAGGGACGGCCACAACCTGTTCCTCAATTTTCGCGAAAAGGCGCCGCTGAAGGCCACGCCCAAGATGTTCCAGGACGCCGACGGCAAGGTCGTCGACGGACGCAGTACGGACACCTATCTCGGGGTGGGCGTACCGGGCACGGTCATGGGTTTCGCCACCGCGCTAAAAGCCTACGGCACGATGTCGCTGAAGCAGGTCATCGCGCCGGCCATCAAGCTGGCCAGCGAGGGCTATGTGCTCGAGCAGGGCGACGTCGACAGCCTCGACTCGAGCAGCGAGGATTTTGCAAAGCATGCCAACGTGGCGGCGATCTTCCTCAATCATGGCAAGCCGTTCGCGGTTGGCGAGCGGCTGGTGCAGAAGGACCTGGCTCACACGCTGGAATTGATCGCCAACGGCGGCACCAGGGCGTTCTACGAGGGGCCGATCGCCCGCGCCGTGGTCAAGGCCAGCGACGCCAATGGCGGCATCCTGTCGCTGCGCGATTTTGCCGACTACACCGTCCAGTGGGAGCCGCCGATCACGTGCGAGTACCGCGGCTACACCGTCGTCTCGGCGCCGCCGCCGAGTTCCGGCGGCACCACACTCTGCGAGATTCTGCAGATCATCAAACCGTATCCCTTCGCCAAATGGGGCTACGGCTCGGTAAACACCGTGCATTATCTGGTCGAGGCCGAACGGCGCGCCTTCGCCGACCGCAACACTTACCTGGGTGATCCGGCCTTCGTGCACAACCCCATCGCCAGGCTGCTCTCGGCCGGGCATGCGGCCAAACTGCGCGCCACCATCCTGCCCGACAAGGCCACGCCGTCATCCGAGATCACGGGCAGCCTCGGCGCGCCCGAAGGCCAGCACACGACGCATTACTCGGTCGTCGACAAGGACGGCAACGCCGTCGCCGTCACCTACACCGTCAACTTCCTGTTCGGCAACAAGCAGATCGCCGGCGATACCGGTTTCTTCCTCAACGACGAAATGGACGATTTCACCTCCAAGCCGGGGGTGGCCAACGGAGCGGGCCTGGTCCAGGGCGTGATCAATCAGGTGGAACCGGGCAAGCGGCCCTTGAGCTCGATGACGCCGACCATCGTGCTGCGCGACGGCAAGCCGTTCATTCTCACCGGCAGTCCCGGCAGCGCGACCATCATCTCGTCCACGCTGGACAGCATTCTCAACGTGGTCGACTTCGGCATGAACATGCAGCAGGCCGTCAACGCACCGCGCGTACACCAGCAGTGGTATCCCGATGTCGTTTACGCCGGCGAGGGCCTGCTTGCGCCCGGGTCGCAGCAGACCCTGGAAGCGATGGGCTACAAGTTCCAGCGGTTCAGCGGGGGTGCCGTCGAGGCGATCCTGGTCAATCCGAAGACGGGCCTGCTGGAAGGCGCCAACGACCCGCGTCGGCCGGCCGGTCTGGCTGCCGGTTATTGATCAGGCATTCCCGGTGCGACGCCCCGGGAATGCCGGGCCCTTCCCTCCAGCCATCGGGGCGCGCAGCATGTTCGCGTACAGGCGCGCCGGTGTCATCATCAACGGCAGCCATGCCGATCCCGAAAGCCTGCTCCGGAGTTCAGAACGCTGGCATGAACGCGAAGACGGATTTCGCCGGCTGCACCGTCGGCTATGACATACCCGCCCTGCCGGGCATGGCCGAGGCGGATATCCAGACTCCGTGCCTGATCCTCGATCTCGACGCACTCGAGCGCAACATCCGGAAAATGGGCGATTACGCGAGAGCGCACGGCATGCGCCATCGCAGCCACGGCAAGATGCACAAGTCGGTCGACGTGCAGGAGCTGCAGGAGAGACTGGGCGGCGCCGTGGGCATCTGCTGCCAGAAGGTTTCCGAGGCCGAGGTCTTTGCCCGCGGCGGGATCAAGGACATCCTCGTCTCGAACCAGGTGCGCGACCCACTCAAGATCGACCGCCTCGCGCAGCTGCCGAAACATGGCGGCCGGATCGCCGTCTGCATCGATGACGTGGCGAACGTGGACGACCTCTCGGCCGCCGCGCAGAAACACGGCACGACGCTCGAATGCCTGGTCGAGATCGATTGCGGCGCGGGCCGCTGCGGCGTCACGACGAGCGAGGCCGCCGTCGAGATCGCCAGCGCCATCGACGCCTCACCCGGCCTGATGTTCACCGGCATCCAGGCCTATCAGGGCGCCATGCAGCACCTGGAAAGCTACGCGGAGCGCGAGGCCAAACTCGACGCCGCCATCATCCAGGTGAAAGCCGCCGTCGCCGCCCTGGAGGCGGCCGGACTGAAGCCGGAACTGGTCACGGGCGGCGGCACCGGCTCGTATCGCTTCGAGTCCGGTTCAGGCGTCTACAACGAACTGCAATGCGGCAGCTACGCCTTCATGGACGCCGATTACGGCCGCATCAGGGACCACGACGGGAATCGCCTCGATCATGGCGAATGGGAGAACGCACTCTTCATCCTGACCGCGGTGATGAGCCACGCGAAGCCGGACCTGGCGGTCTGCGATGCGGGCCTCAAGGCGCAGTCGGTCGATAGCGGCCTGCCCATCATCCATGGCCGCGACGATGTGAGATACATCAACTGCTCGGACGAGCACGGCGTCATCGAGGACAGGGGCGGTGTTCTGCGTATCAACGAAAAGCTGAAGCTCGTTCCCGGCCATTGCGACCCGACCTGCAACGTCCATGACTGGTACGTGGGCGTGCGCAACGGCAAGGTCGAGGTGGTCTGGCCGGTCTCGGCTCGCGGAAGGGGCTA
>DATNGL010000283.1:0-3502 GCA_035605895.1 Rhodanobacter sp. | reverse complement strand
GATGGCGGCTTGATCGAATATGCCGGCAGGGGCCGCACTGACCAGCTGCAAATCGCGTACGCCGCCATCGGGGGCCAGACTGAACTCCAGCACCACCTGCCCTTCGATCCCGCGCCTCAGCGCCGCCTGCGGATACACCGGCTGACGCATGCGAACCGGGACGGGTGTCGATGCCGAGGCAGGCGATGACAGCACCGCCCGATCCATATTCAGCACTAGCGGAGCAGGCTGTGCCGGCCGCAGATCGGTGACCGGCCATGACGATGGGTGCGGCAAGCTCACCATCGCCGGTTCCGACATGGTTGCCGGCGCCGGCTTGGCCACCGGCATCGCCAGCGAATGAATGGTTCCGACCGTCATCGGTGCCAGATCCGCGATGTGCAGGCCCGTTTCGGAAGGAGCCAGGGGCAATTTCATGCCCGTCACCAACCCCTGCCATTGCCGCATCGATGCGCTCACGCTCCGGCCCACGTGCGCCTGGGTCCAATGCAGTTGCAGGGTCACGGCGACCAGAAGCACGCCGAGCAACGTGGCCACGAGTTGACCCGAGCTGCGCCCTTGGGCAGCGCGATTCCCCGGCAGCGCCATCAGCTGCTGCGCTCGATCCAGCAACACGCCACCAGTAGCCGCGAGCAGCAGCCTGTCACGATGCTCGCGCAAGTCGCCGAGCTCAGCCAATACGGTGACGAATTCCCGCTGACTGCCGCCACCCAGCGACAGCGCAAGGCGATCGCAGCAGATCTCGCGCTCGTTGCGCACGTCACGGGAAATCCAGCGCACGACCGGGTGGTAGAAATGCACGGTTTCCACAACTATCTGAAATAGGTTGGCCAGCGGGTCCCAGCGCCGCAGGTGTGCCAGCTCGTGAGCGAGGATCAGTTCGACCTGCGATGCCGGAAATCCGGTGGCAACAGCTAGCGGCAGCAGGATCACCGGGCGAATCCAGCCGATCAGCACGGGCGTCGAAACCAGATGGCTGCACAAGACGTCCACCCGGCGACGCAAGCCAAATCGCCGCGCCAGGTCGAGCGCTGCACGTTGCCACATCGGCGCCATTTCGGCCATGCGTACCAGCGCTTTCAACTTGCGCCATTCCCGCCACGTACGCACCGACAGCAACAGCACACCGAATGACCAGGCGAGCACCAGCCATGGCAGCACCAGGTCGAACCCAGGCAGTGCCCAGCTCGCCCCGCCCGCCGGGTATCCGCCAGATGCCGTTACCGTGAACAGACCGCCTTCGCCTGTTGCAGCCGGAGGCGACACGGCATCCAGCAGCTTCCACAAGGTCAACATAGGGCATGCGGCACAGGCGAGCAGCATGCTCATGCCGAGACGGTACCTTGCCGTTCCGCGAGACATCAGTGGC
The DNA here is from genome assembly GCA_035605895.1 of Rhodanobacter sp. Lineage (GTDB taxonomy): Bacteria > Pseudomonadota > Gammaproteobacteria > Xanthomonadales > Rhodanobacteraceae > Rhodanobacter. Next base: position 2,133 of record DATNGL010000283.1, on the reverse strand, counting down.
CGCACGGCCGCATAGACAAGGCCGAGCAACGCGCCTTGCCACAGGAAATTCAGCAGCGTCCACCCGAGCACATGGGTCACCGCAAACCACAGGGAAGGAAAGCTCATCACGAGCCCTCCTTGTCGAGCTTGTTGAGCAGACTGCGGATTTCGCGCAACTCCTCCGGACTGGCGTGCTGGCTACCCAGTGCGTGCAACACCAACTGCGAGGATGAGCCGTCGAATACCCGTTGCACCAAATCCACCAGGAGGTACTTCTGTGTACGCTCCTTGCTGGCCGCTGCCCGATACACATGGGCACGCTGCGAGTCGTCTCGTTCCACCAACCCCTTGGCGTGCATGACCTGAAGCAGCTTCAGCACCGTCGTATAACCGGTACGTTCGCCCAGATGCAGTACATCATGAACTTCACGAACCGTGCATGCATCGCGCGCCCACAACACGTTCAGGATTTCCAGCTCGGCCTTGGTCGGCCTGCGCATGCCTGCGGCGAGGTTTTTCATCTGAGTCAATACTCCGCGCGGATTCGCCGGATGGACAGCCAGGCACCTGGTCGGTGTCGAGGTTCAGCCAATATCCCCTTCAAAGGCGCTGCTGCCCAAAGACTGCAGCGCGGACTTCGCAGGATTCGCAGCTGAAGTTCGGCGCCAACCAGATGGCCAGGCGCCTGTCAGCCTTTACCGCCTCTGGGCGTCTGAACTTGGCGCATCTTGTCCAACATGTCCTGCGTATCGCGTTGATCTTGCATGATCTCGCCATAGGTGCGGCATGTAGTCCGGGGTATGTGTGACCCTACCGGCGCAATGTGTTCGCATACCAGGCGTTTATTATCCCGATGCGTGAGGGTTGCATTCACGAATTCCTGATCGTTGAAGAGCTGGACTTTCGCAGGCTGATCCATCTGGCCGACCGTGCCGTATTTGTCGAATAACGCCTGCATGTCATTGAAACGCTGGTCAATGCCGGTGCGCTCGCTCGCGCTGACATGCTCATAACGGCCGCCCGGCTGCATCTGCTGATGTACTGCGGCAACGACGGCCACGAAGTCATTCTTGTTCTCCGCCTTCACGATCGCCTTTGTCTTGTAGGCATGCGCGACGCCAACCTGCAAAAGCACGACAGCAGCGACGATGCCGATCATCCAACCGTTCAGCTTCATGTAACTCCACTCCCGATCAAGCCGCATCCCGTGGTGGGTTGCCCGTCGCAAGATCGCCCTGGCCGGGATAATAAGAAAGCTCTCCCAGAACTGTCAACGAAGAGTTTCGTACTATCCGCTTTGTGACCGTCTTACCCCGACGTCGCCGCCCCCGCGGGACTACGGACCCGCGACTGCAGCAAATCCACGATCAGGCCCGCCACATCCACGCCCGTGGCGGCTTCGATGCCTTCCAACCCGGGGGAGGCATTCACCTCCAGCAGCAACGGCCCCCGGTTGGAACGCAACAGGTCGACGCCGGCGATCCCCAGACCCAGGACGGCGGCCGCCCGCACCGCGATGTGCTTTTCCTCGGCACTCAATACCGCGGCCACCGCGCTGCCACCACGATGCAGATTGGCGCGAAAATCGCCCGGGCTGGCGTCGCGCTGCATCGCCGCCACCACCTTCTTGCCGACCACGAAACAGCGAATGTCGCTGCCGTTCGCCTCGGCGATGAACTCCTGCACCAGGAAGTTGGCGTAAAGCCCGCGGAACGCCTCGATCACGCTTTGCGACGCGCTGCGCTTCTCGGCCAGCACCACGCCGGTGCCCTGGCTGCCTTCGTTGAGCTTGATCACGTGCGGCGGCTCGCCGAGCAGGGCCAGCACGTCGGCGCTGTCGTCCGGGTTGTCGCCGAACACCGTGATCGGCATGTCGATGCCCTGTGCGGCGAGGATCTGCAGGCAGCGCAGCTTGTCGCGCGCGCGCAGCACCGCGTCGGAGGGGTTGGGCGTGTACACGCCCATCATCTCCAGCTGGCGCAGCACCGCGGTGCCGTAGAACGTGCTGGACGTGCCGATGCGCGGGATCACCGCGTCGATGTCGCGCACCGGCTTGCCGTTGTAGCGGATCGCCACCGCGCCCGGCGCGATCCGCACATAGCAACGCAACGGATCGAGCACGCGCACCACATGGCCACGTTCGCGCCCGGCC
>DATNGL010000282.1:0-2347 GCA_035605895.1 Rhodanobacter sp. | reverse complement strand
CGCCGGAACAGACCGTCCCGGCGCCAGCCGGCCAGCTGCGGAGCAACATGCAGCAGACCCAGGGCGATGAGGGCGGCAAGCAGACGGATGGCCATGGCAGCGGACTCTCGGACAATGGCTGCATTGTAGCGAGCGCCCGCGGCGCCCGCAGGATGGCCGCCCAGAGCCGCCGCTCAAGCGGCGGGAGCAGTCGCGGCCAAGACGTCCAGATCCAGTTCCGCACGCAGCTGCAGCCAGTGCGCCAGCAAACGATAGGACACCGATAACGCCGTGGATGGTACGAAGCTGCCGTCGGCGATGCCGTCCACGATGTCCTGGGGGGTGAACCAGCGCGCGTCCTCCAGCTCCAGGTCGCGCATGCGGATCTCCCTCGACACCGCGGTGGCGATGAAACCGATCATCAGCGAGGCCGGCATCGGCCAAGGTTGCGAGGAGTGGTAGCGCACCTCGTCGACGATCACGCCGGCTTCCTCGGCGACCTCGCGGCGCACCGCGTCCTCCAGCGCTTCGCCCGGCTCGACGAAGCCGGCGAGGGTGGAATAGCGATGCGCCGGCCAGCCGGCCTGGCGACCAAGCAGACAGGCGCCCTCGTGTTCCACCAGCATGATCACCGCCGCATCGGTGCGCGGGAAATGCAGGCGCGCGCAGTCGGGGTTGGTGCATTGCGCGCGATGGCCGGCGGAAACCAGTTGCAGCGCCGCGCCGCAGCAGGCGCAGAAACGCGTCTCGCGTTGCCAGTGCGACAGCCCCTTCGCGTAGGCGAACAACCCCGCTTCGTCGGCGCCGAGCAGCAGGCCGGCGCGGCGCAGGCTCATGCGGCGCGCGCCGAGCGCATCCTCAAGCTCGGCGCGGCGCGACGGGTCATCCACCACCAGCAGGAAATGCGGCGCGCCATGCGCGACGCCGAGCAGGCTGGCGCGTGCGTCGGCGAACCATCGCTGGCGTTCGCCGGGATCGAGCCAGCGCAGGGCATCGCCATTGGGATGCAGGAAGGCTTCGCCGTCGGCATCCAGCAGCAGGTAGCGCGCGGCATCCGAGCGGGCCTGCGCGGCGATCCATGCCGCTTCGTCGCGACGCTCGGCCACGCGGTCAAGCACCAGGCTCAATCCGGCAAAAGTGTTGGGACGCGGCAGTCTGGCCTGATCCATCACGCCACGATCAGGCGGAGAAGGACGAGCCGCAGCCGCAGGTGGTCTTCGCGTTCGGGTTGCTGATCACGAACTGCGCGCCGCTGAGGTTCTCGGCGTAGTCGATCTGCGCGCCGGTGAGGTACTGTAGCGACAGCGGATCGCACAGCAAGGTGACCCCTTCGCGTTCGATCGCCAGGTCGTCCTCGGCCTGCGCCTCGTCGAAGGTGAAGCCGTACTGGAAACCGGAGCAGCCGCCGCCGCTGATGTACACGCGCAGCTTCAACGCCGGATTGCCTTCTTCGGCAATCAGTTCGTGCACCTTGTGCGCGGCGGCCGCGGTGAACACGAGCGGGGCGCCGCTGCTGCGGTAATCGGGAATGGCGACGATGGTTTCCATGGCTGTCTAGATGGGGGCGTGGCCGACGGGTGCAAGCATAGCGCGTCAGGCCGGCACGGCCTCGTCGTCGATGGCGGGCGAGGCGACATCCGGTGCGGACAACGCGCGCTGGGCTTCCTCCGCCTGGCGCGAGATGCGCCCGTTGACCTGGGCCCCGGCCGCCATTTCCATGGTGTGATAGCGCAGGTCGCCGTCGATGCGCGCCAGCGGCGCCAGCTCCAGCCGCACGCTCACGTGGACGTCGCCGGTGATGTGGCCGTTGATCACCGCATGCGGCACGCGCACCTCGCCCTGCACCTCGCCGTGCTCGCTCAGCGTGAACATGGCATCGTCGCCCTCGGCCAGCACGGTGCCCTCGATGCGCCCGTCCAGGTGCAGCGCGCCGCTGAAGCGCAGGTCGCCGCGGATCACCGTGCCGCGCGCGATCAGGCTGGTTTCAGGGCTGCTGTTGTTGCGGTCGTTGCGTCTACGGTTGAGCATCGCGATCTCCCTCGGCGGTAGTGACGTTGCCGCTCAGCGCGGCGCCCCAGGCAACGGCGCGACTGATCGCTTCGCCCGTTGCCGGCTGGATGTGGATGCGCAGTCGCGTCGGCCGGAAATCGGCGGGCAGCACGATGGTGCCCTGCAACTGCTGGAAATAGGTGAAGCGGAACGGCAAGCCGTCCTTCTGCGCGCCGTCGCCCAGCGCCGGCCAGTCGAGCGTGACCACCTTGTCCTTGCGCAGGCCCTCCACGCTGACCGTGGCGTTGCCGCTGGTTTCGTCGCCACGCCTGGCGTTCTGGGTGAGGCTGAGGATCAGCGTCCAGCCGCGCGATCCGGT
>DATNGL010000281.1:0-4350 GCA_035605895.1 Rhodanobacter sp. | reverse complement strand
CCGGTTCGAGGCGGACCAGCCGCTGGCGCAGGGTTCGGCACAGCTTCAGTCGGGATAATCGAGCTTCGGATACCAGTCGGTTCCGCGGCCCTCGGGCGTGCAGTCGAGGATGGTCCACAGCGGCATCAGGTCGGGGGCGCCGCGCGGGTCCTGGCCGGGGTCCGCCGTGGCCGAGCCCATCTCGCCGCTCCAGAAGTGGCGGATCACGCCATCGCGGCGGGTGAACACGGTGAACGCGGCATCGTCGCCACCCTTGCTGTCGATGCCGAAATAGTCGCGGCTGTAGTTGCCGTCGAGGTCCGAGTAAAGCTTGAGGTGGCGCCAGCCGCGCTCGCGCGCGAAGGCGAGGAGGCGTTCGATCGGCGAGCGCGCGACCACCGCCAGCGCGACGCGCTGCCCGACGTCGCGCGCCTCGCCGTCCCATGCGCTCAGCAACGACGTGCACATCGGGCAGGGGCGCTCGCGCTGCGGGCCGAACATGTAGCTGTAGACGACCAGGCTCTGCTTGTCGCCGAACAGTCCGGCGAGATCGAGCGGGCCGTGTTCACCCTGGAAACGGTAGTCGCCGGTCACCTCGCCGCCGGGCGGCAGCGCGCGACGTTGCTCGGCGACGCGCTCGATGTGCCGGCGCAGCTCGATTTCCTCGGCCAGCAGGGCATGGCGTGCGCGGCGGTAGTCGTCGCTTTCGTTCGGAAAGCGCATGTGGCTGAGCTTGATCAGTTCGGCGGTGGGGACAAGGTTCATCGGAAGGTCTCCTGGGAGTTTGTGACTTTTTCAAACTCGAAGCCCGGCCATGGATGGGCAGGCAGTCAGTCGCGGTCGGGTGCGCCGGGCGGGAACAACGGGCGGTACGGGCGTGCCTCGTCGACGGCCCGCGCGAACGACGGTCGCGCCAGCAGGCGCTGGCGGTAGGCGATCACGCGGGCGAACGACGGATCGATCCGGTGCGTCCAGTCGGCATAGAACAGGAACGGCGCGGCGCCACAATCGGCCAGGCTGAAGCCGTCGCCGGCTGCCCAGGTACGGCCGTCCAGCCATTGGTCGAGCCATGCGTACGCGATATCGAGCTGCTCACGCGCCCGGGCGACCCCGTACGGGTCGCGCTGGCCGTCCGGACGCAGGCTGTCGAACACGATGCATTGCTGCGGCGTGGAGATGTAGTTGTCGAAGAATCGATCCAGCGTGCGCACCTCGAGCGCGGCGCGGGGGGCGGCGGGCAGCAGCGGCACCGGGCCCGGGTGCTCGATGCCGAGGTGCTCGATGATGATGCTGGCCTCGACGATGCTGCGGCCGGCGTCGACCAGTACCGGCATGCGCTTCAGCGGCCACAGCGTCGCCCAGTCCTGCAGGACCTGCGGATGATCCGGCGACAGCAGGCGCCACTCGAACGGCGTGCCGTTCTCGTACAGCGCGACCAGTACCTTCTGGCAGTACGACGAAAAGGGGTGGGCGTACAGGATCGGGCCGTGTGTCTGTTGCTTGCTGGTTGGCATGATGGCTCCACGCGGTGAGGGGATGGGTCCGCCAGACGGACCGGGGCTTCTACCAGCGACGAATGCGTCTGGGCGAAATCGACAACTGCGCTGAAGTGGAGCAGGGCAAAGAGCTTGTCGCTTGGCGACAGCGGGCGAGCGGCCGGTTGTCAGGACGTCTCGTACCGGTCATGGCCGCGGGGACGTCCTGGTACCCGGACGGCAACTGTCCGGGTCCGGACCGGAAATCGGTCATTCCATCGATGCACAATACCGGGCAAGGCGACATGCAGTTCGCTTTCCCGCCACGGGCTTGCGACTTTCGGCCAGGTTGCAGGCAAGCTCGCATGCGGTCGATTCGACAACAGGATGCGTGGAGAGCGTTGCATGAAGGCATATCAGGTCATGGGGCTGCTGACGGCCCTGCTGGCGGCACCGGTTTGCTCCACCGGGTCGAAGGCACCACCGACCGGGGTGGACGCTCCACTGCTGGTCCAGTTGCCGCCGCGCGCGCCGCCGCCACCGCCGCCGCCGGCACCTCCGGCACCGCCGGGCGCGCTGCCGCTGTCGACCTATCCGATCGTCCACCCGGCGCCGCGTTATCCCGGCATGTCGATCTATCGAGGCGAACATGGCAGGGTGCGCTTGCTGATCCTGGTGCAGGCGGACGGCACGCCGGCACGCATCGGGGTCGAAGCAAGCTCGGGTTATCGCCTGCTGGATAGGGCGGCGTCGGATGCGGCTCGCCAATGGCGCTTTCCGGCCGATGGCGGGCGCAATCCCGGTCGACCCTGGTATGTCCGCTTGCCGGTCTCGTTCGATGCGAACGCGGACATGCTTGATCGCCCGGACTTCTGGGGCCCCGACTATCCGAATCCGCACTACGTGCGCGCGTCGACGCCATTCCCGTTTGCCGACGTGAGGTCGGCCTACGAGGCGATGGTGTCGCGCTACGGTCGCAAGCCGGGCGGGAACATGATTGCCTATCCGATTCGCGACACGAAGCGCGTGCCGCTCGAACTCTGGCTGTTTCTGGACTTGGATTCCGCCCACCCGATCGCCCTGCATTTCGTGCGCGGCGGCATCTTGCCGGCACCGTCCGTGGCGATGTCGGCGTTCTGCAGCGACGGCGTGGCGATGTGCGAGAGTCGCATGAGCGAACTGCTGAATGGCCCATCCTTCGCGAGGGAACACTACGCGAATCGCACGCTGTTCGGCCCGGGCGACGGCACGACCGGGAACAGCGAGCATTAGAAATGCCCTGATCAGTTCCACGCAGGCGTCATCGCGACCGTCTGTTCGCCGGCCGCGTGGCCCGGGCGCGGGCATGGCGGCAGGAAAGGGCGCGACAGGTGCGGCCGATCCCGTTGACGGCGCTCTGCGGCTGGAGTCCACTGATCGCGATGACGCAGACCCGTGACAACGCTGGCGATGCCGCCGACCATACCTCTTCGTGGAGCGAACGCGCTGCACCGGCGCGGCGGGCGATGCTCACCGAAATCCTGGCGCAGGTATCGATGGAGGCCTTGCAGGGCGATACGCTGGACGCGGTGCTGCAGCGGATCGTCGACTGCGTGGGACGAAGCCTGCCGGTGGCGATCGCCAGCATCATCCTGCTCAACGATGCATGCACGCATTTCATCCAAGAAGTCTGGTTCGGCACGATCGATCTCGAACTCCCCGCCGGGTTGCCGTGGCCGGTGGAACTGGGCGTGGCCGGTCGCTGCGTGCAGACCGGGGTCGCCGTGCTGATCAGCGACGTCGATGCCGACCCCGACTACATCCCAGGCAACCGCGCGGTGAGGTCCGAATACCTGGTGCCCATCCTGCATCGGGCGAGGTTGCACGGCGTGCTCAACCTGGAGAGTACGTCCGCAGACTTCTTCACGCCCGAGGTATGCGCCACGTTCGACGCGATCGCTGCGCAGATCGCCGGTGCGGTGCATCTGGCGCGGGTGGTGGCCGAACTGGAACTGGCCAACCGCAAGCTGGAGCGCCTGTCGATGAGCGATGGCCTCACCGGCATTGCCAACCGGCGCTGTTTCGACCGGCAACTGGAGGAACACTGGCAACGGCACCTGCGCGAGGGTCAATCGCTGGCGCTGCTGCTGGTGGACGTGGACTGCTTCAAGGCACTCAACGATGTGCGCGGCCATGTATTCGGCGACGAATGCCTGCGTGCGCTCGCCGGCCTGTGCGCCGAGGTGGGCGACACCGTGCACGCGCTGGTCGCGCGCTACGGCGGCGAGGAATTCGTGCTGCTGCTGCCCGGTGCCGACCTGCATGACGGACAGCGTCTCGCCGAGCAGTTGTGCCGCCGTGTCGGGCAGCTGGCGATCGCGCACCCGGATTCGCCGGTGGCGGCCTACGTCACCATCAGCATCGGGGTCAGTGCCGCGCAGCCGGACGACAGGCGTTCGTCGTGGTCGCTGGTGGTGGCCGCCGACCACGCGCTGTATGCCGCCAAGGCGGCTGGCCGCAACCGGGTGGTGGTACAGGTTTGAGGGCGGCCTGCGCCGAGGATGTGTGGCGGGGTATCGAGCAGACCGGGCTGGAGTTTCCGGCAGGGGCGCCATGCCCCGGGAAGGTGCATCTTGCGCATGAGGGCGACGAAGCGGGGGTCGCCGCGCAGGGAATCCCGGCGATGATCGACGGCCAGGAACGTCATGCGCACATCACCTGATGCATAGCCACGGGCGAGCCATGCCTGGGCACCGGGTGACGGGAGCCACCGCGCGGCGTGGATGCCGCACGCGCTTTTCTGTATGTTGGCGCCATTCCCGTCGCCAAGGCGCACCGCATGACCGCATTGCCGGATCACCCCGACCACCTGCGCCGCAGCCTTTCCAACCGCCACCTGCAACTGATCGCCATCGGC
>DATNGL010000280.1:0-12833 GCA_035605895.1 Rhodanobacter sp. | reverse complement strand
GCGGAAATCCACTTCCAGCCATTCGAACTGAATCCGCAGATGCCCGCCGAAGGCGAGGATTCCACCGAGCACCTGGTGCGCAAGTACGGCAGTTCGGCCGAGCAGATCGACGCGAATCGCGAGGCGATTCGCGCGCGCGGCGCGGCGCTGGGTTTCACCTTCAACATGGATCGGCGCAGCCGCGTCTACAACACCTTCGATGCCCACCGCCTGCTGCACTGGGCCGCGCTGGAGGGGAAGGAGCTCGCGCTCAAGCAGGCCCTGCTGCGTGCCTATTTCACCGACGGGGAGGATGTAAGCGCGCACGACACGCTGGTACGCCTTGCCGCGAGCGTCGGTCTGGACGGAGCGCGCGCCAGGGACATCCTGGCCCGCGGCACTTACGCCGACGAGGTCCGCGCGCAGGAGCAGTACTACCTGTCGCGCGGCATCCAGTCGGTGCCCGCAACCATCATCAATGGCCGTCACCTGATTTCCGGCGGTCAACCACCGGAAGCATTCGAGCAGGCCTTGCGGCAGATCGCCACCACCACGCCAACGTCGTCACGCGTCGACGGAGCCTGATGCCAGCCATCGGGTGATCGGCGCCGGCCGGCCGATCCAGTAACCCTGGCCCATGTCGCAGCCCATCGCCTGCAGGGCGGCGTACTGGATTTCCGTCTCGATGCCTTCGGCGACCACATCGATGTCCAGCGCGCGCGCCAGCGCGAGCACGGCCGCCACCACGGTGGTGCTGCTGGTGTTCGCACCCTTGTCCAGCTCGTGCACGAATGCGCGGTCGATCTTGAGGATGCGCAGCGGCAGCGAATGCAGGTAGCTGAGCGACGAATAGCCGGTGCCGAAATCATCCAGGGCGGCACCGATGCCCGCGCTACGCAACCGTTCCAGCGTCGCCCGCACGCGTTCCGGATTGTCGAGCAGAGCGCCTTCGGTGACTTCCACCACCAGCCGCGACGGCGGCAGGCCGGTGTGTTCCAGCAACTGGATCAGGCGCTCGTCGAAGTCGGCGTGACGCAGGTGCAGCGCCGACACGTTGATCGTCATGAACGTATCGGCCCGATCATGCATTCGCAGGCGTTCGCAGCTCAGCTCGAACATGCACCAATCGATCGTCTCGATCAGCCCGCAATCCTCGGCGATCTTGAGGAAATCGCCCGGTGCCAGCACCCCGCGCTGCGGGTGGTTCCAGCGGATCAACGCCTCGTAGCCGACCACCACGCCATCCCCGAGACGGCAGATCGGCTGGAAATAAGGTTCGAATTGCCCGAGTTTCAGGGCTGCCCGCAACTCGCCTTCCAGGGTCAGCACATCCACCACGTTCTTCGCCAGGGTCTCGTCGAACAGCTGATAGCGCTTGCGGCCGAGCTCCTTGGCACGATACAGCGCGATGTCCGCGTCGCGAAGCACTTCGTCGGCGCCCAGATAATGTCCGTCGCCGATCGCGATGCCGATGCTGGCGGTGACCTGCAACTCCTTGCCACCCACCGGCATCGGTGCCGCCAGCGCATCCATCACCCGCTGCGCCACCGCGTTGGCATCGGCGGCCTGATCCACCAATTCGAGCAGGATCGCGAACTCGTCGCCGGACAGCCGTGCCACCAGGTCAGGATGTCGCACGCAGCCGGACAGGCGCGTGGCCACCTCCTTGAGCACTTCGTCGCCGGCCAGGTGGCCGAGGCTGTCGTTGATGATCTTGAAGCGATCCACGTCCAGGTAGAGCAAGGCACAGCACTGCCGGGGCTCGGGTCGCGCCGAGGTCAATACACGGTCGATGCGATCGCGCAGATAGCTTCGGTTCGGCAGGCCGGTCAGCGGATCGTGCATCACCTGGTGCTTGAGCTGGTCCTGCACGCGCTCACGCTCGGTGATCTCCTTGCGCAGGGCCAGCGTGCGCTCTTCCACGCGATGCTCCAGTTGTTCGTAGGCACGTTGCAACGCCTCGGCGGCGCGGCGCCGGGTCAGGCTGCTGGCGATCTGGGTGGCCACGAAACTCAGCAGCTCCTGGTCGGAGGGGCCATACGACACCGCCTCGCTGTAGCTCTGCACGGTCACCAGCCCGATCACCTCGTCGCCGACGATCAGCGGCACGCCTAACCAGCACTTCGCCGGCGACCCCATGCGCCCCGGCGCAATCTCGCCCCTGCGCTCCAGTTCCTCGATCGCGGCGTTGTCGGCACGCAACGGCGCGCCAAGACGCAGCACGTACTCGCTGAGGCCGCGTCCCAGCGGGCGGCTGTCCGGGGGTCGCTTGACCGCGTCCACCACGTACGGGAACAGCAGTTGCCGGCCGTCATCCGAAAGCAGGGCGATGTAGAAGTTCTCCGCATTCAGCAGTTCCGCCACCACCGCATGCACGCGCCGGTAGAATTCGCCCCGGTCGATGCGCGCCGTGGCCAGTTCGGCGATCCGGAACAACGCCGTCTGCAGGTGCTCGGCGCGCTGCCGTTCCATGACCTCCAGTTGCAGGCCGCGATTGGCTTCCGCCAGCTGGGCGGTGCGCAGTTGCACGCGTTGCTCGAGGTCCTCCTTGCCCTGTTTGCGCTCCAGCGCGATCAGGATGTGGCTGCCGACGAACTCCAGCAGGGCGAGGTCGCTGTCGGTGTAGCCGATCTCCGCCTTGTAGCTCTGCACCACCAGCGCGCCGCCGGGCCGGCCATCACGCAACATCGGTACGCCGAGCCAATCGTGGCTGTCCTGGCCGATCAGGGTCACCGGGCCAGGCACCTGGCTGCGCAATTCCTCGGCATCGCCCATGCGCGCCTTGCCGTCGCGCATCACATACCAGGTCAGCGTGTGTTCGATCGCGCTCAGCGGCATGTCCCGGCCTTCGCCAGGCGGCACGGGATCCTCGACATCGACGAAATACAGGAAGCGGATCGTGTCGCGCTCGGCGTCGTGCAGCACGATGAAGAAGTTTTCCGCGTACATCAGGGTGCTGACGATGGCATGGATGCCACGCAACATCGCCGGCATGTCGTGCTCGGAGCCGGCCAGGTCGGAGATGGCGAACAACGCCCGCTGCAGATTCTCGGAACGTTCCAGCTGCCGATGCGAATGCTGCAGTTCGATCCACTCCAGCGCACGCCGCAGATGCTGCCCCGCGAGCCTGAGGGGCGCGGCCAGATCTTCGAGGAATCGATGGTTCGCGCACGCCGGCTGCAAGCGCAGCACCAGCAGCGCCGGCTCGGGAAGCCCGCACAGGCGCACCGCGACGCGATGGCGATCAGGGTGCCATTGCGGCACATCCGAGCTGGCCGCCAGGTCGAGCCATGGCCGGTCCGTCGCGTCGAGCACCGCAGGCGGCACGCTCTGGCAGCCGGCCGGATCGCGCAGTCGCCAGAGCACGCAGGCTGCCTGGCAGCCCGGCCTCTCCCGCGCCAGTCCGACGATTGCCTCGGCAACTTCGCCGGGCGAATGCGCGGCGATCAACCGCGTCAACCAGCCCGGTTGCAGCGAGCCATCGAATGGCATCGACCCCATCATGCCCCCTTGTGTCATTGCCGCGGTTTCCCCTGACCCGACCAGTCCGCAGCCTCGATCCAGCATACCCCGTCGGCACTGTGCGACATCCACCACCACTCCAATCATTGGTGGAACAGCAACTTCGGTGCCAACACCTGCGGCTGGCTTTACAACTCCGATAAACTGGCCCGCCGACGCGTGGCATGCCGTTCGCCCGATCACATCCGCCCCGCGCAATACGTTTTCCCCGCGCCCCACCGCGCCACAGGCTCACCATCCCGCATGCTCGCCGACACCACCAAAGATGCCATCCGCGCCGCCTATGCGCGACTGAGGGACGGCCTGCCGGGCTTTCGCGCGCGCGCCTCGCAGGGGCGCATGATCGCCGAGGTGGCCAAGGCGTTCGGCCAGCACGGCGGGGTGGCGGTGATCGAGGCGCCGACCGGCACCGGCAAGTCGATGGCCTACCTGATCGCCGGCGTGGCGGTGGCGCGTTTCCAGAAGAAGAAGCTGCTGATCGCCACCGCCACGGTGGCGCTGCAGGAACAGCTGGTGCAGCGCGATATCCCGCTCTATCTGCAGCTCAACGGGATCGAGGCGAAGGTGGCGCTGGCCAAGGGCCGCGGCCGCTACCTGTGTCCGCGCAACCTGTTGATGGCGGCCAACAGCATTCACGACGCACAGATGGGCCTGGCCGGTTTCGAGGCGGATCTGCTGCTGTGGGCCAAGCCGCCGCAGGCTCGCGACAAGCAGGCGCTGGCGAAACTGCGCACCGCGTTCGACCGCAACGAGTGGAACGGCGACATGGACAGCGCGCCGGAAGCCATCAGCGACCTGCTGCGTCCGATGGTGACCACCAGCGCCGGTGGCTGCACCGGACGCAAGTGCGGCCAGTTCATGATCTGCCCGTTCTTCGCCGCACGCCGCATGGTGGACGATGCCGAAATCATCGTGGCGAACCAGGACCTGGTGCTGGCCGACCTCACCATGCCGGGCGGAGACGAGGGCGGCGCCAATCCGGCATGGGGCGGCGTGATCCTGCCGCGGCCGGACGAGACGCTGTACATCTTCGACGAAGGCCACCATGTACCGGGCAAGGCGATCGACCGCGGTGCCGCCGAGGTCTACATGACCGCCAGCGTGCGCCAGCTGAGCCGGCTCAGCCGGCAGGTGCACGCGGCCTATTCGCTGACCGACAAGGAGCGCCTGGGCAAGCTCGGCCTCGACCAGGGCGACGAGAAATTGCAGGAGCTGAGCAACACGCTGGAGGAGCTGGAGAAGGAAGTCCGCCTCGGCTGGCTGCCCGATCCGGCCGAGACCGAGCCGATGTATCGCGGCTCGCTGGGCCAGTTGCCCGAACCGTGGGTGGAGCACGCGCGCGTGCTCGACGTGCTCACCGGCGAAGTGCAGCGCTGGCTCACCGCCGTGCGTCGCGCGGTGGTCGAGATGACCGACGGCGGGCCGACCCAGGAAGCCCTGTCGCGCGAGCTGGGCATCGCGCTGGAACGCATCGGCAAGCAGGCCGCGTGCTGGCGCGCGTGGTCCAGCGACGATCCGGAAAACGCGCCACCCATGGCACGCTGGGTCACCCTGGGCGGCGACCAGCAACTGGTCTGCCATGCATCGGCGGTGTCCGCCGCGGGATTGCTTCGCAACGTGCTGTGGAACAACGCCAGCGGCGTGCTGATGACCTCGGCCACGCTCAGCGCCGGCGGCAACTTCCGCGGCTTTGCCGACGCCGTCGGCCTGCCCGATGATGCGGTGACGCTGAGCCTGCCCTCGCCGTTCGACCTCGCCGCCCAGGCACGACTGGAAGTGCCGGCGATGCGCACCCTGCCCGACGCACGCGAGGCGCATGCCGAGGAAATCAGCGAGTGGCTGGCGGAAAACCTCGACTGGGACGCCGGCAACCTGGTGCTGTTCACCTCGCGCGTGAAGCTCGACCGCGTGCTGCAGAAGCTGCCGATCGCGCGGGTGCGCAAGGTGCGCGCGCAGGGTTCGCTGGGCAAGTCGCAGCTGGTCGCCGAACACTGCGCCGAGATCGAGGCCGGCAGGGGCAGCACGCTGTTCGGGCTGGCTTCGTTCGGCGAAGGCCTCGACCTGCCGGGCAAGTTCTGCGAGACGGTGGTGATCACCCAGCTGCCGTTCGCGGTGCCGACCGATCCGGTCGGCGCCACCTACGCCGAATGGCTGGAATCGCACGGGCGCAATCCGTTCATCGAGGTGAGCATCCCCGAGGCTACCCGCCTGCTCACGCAATACTGCGGCCGGCTGATCCGCAACGAGACCGACCACGGCCGCATCGTGCTGCTGGATCGCCGCGTGGTCACCAAGCGCTATGGCAGCGGCATGCTGAAGGCGCTGCCGCCGTTCCAGCGCGTCATCGAGAGGACCGCATGATCATCCGCTTCGCCGACCGCCCCTCGCAGCCATGGAAGAACGGCCTGGGGCGCACTCGTGAAATAGCCGTCCAGCCGCCCACTGCAGGCAGTGACGAATTCCTGTGGCGGGTCAGCATCGCCGAGGTCGACAGCGCTGCGCCGTTCTCGTGCTTTCCAGGCATCGACCGCCAAATCGTGTTGCTTGACGGCGCAGGCTTCAGCATGACGCTTGACGGCAGTCATACGCACGCGTTGACCACGCCATTTGCACCGTTTGCCTTTCCTGGCGAAGCAAAGGTGGATGTGGCGCTTGCTGATGGCGCGACCCGCGACTTCAACCTGATGACTCGACGCAGCCATGGGCGCGGCGAAGTGCAGGTGTGGCGCGGGCCGGCAACACACCGGCCTGATCCGGCGACGACGCTGGTGTTCTGCGCGCGCGGCAGGATCGATACCGTCGACGGCCGCCTGGGCGCCTGCGATGCATGGCGCCCGTCGCAAGCCGGGTCTGATCCGCTCACCGTGCATGATGGCGCCGTCGCCCTCGTCGTCCGCATCGAACCGCGCAGCAGCCGAGCGACGGCAGCGCCCGCCTATACTCGGCAACCACCATCTTGATGCGGAGCCACTGCCATGACCGTACTGATACTCGGCCTGCTGATGTTTCTGGGCGTGCATTCCCTGCGCATCTTCGCCGACGGCTGGCGCACCCGGCAGCTGACGAGGCTGGGCGAGATGCGCTGGAAGGGAAGTTACGCGCTGGTTTCGCTGATCGGCTTCGGGTTGCTGTGCTGGGGCTTCGGCCTGGCGCGCCAGCAGCCGGTGCCGCTGTACGTACCGCCATTGGCGTTGCGCCACCTCAATGCCTTGTTCACCCTGTTGGCGTTCGTGCTGGTGGCCGCGGCCTATGTCCCGCGCAACCATCTCAAGGCGAAATTCGGCCACCCGATGCTGCTGGGCGTGAAGACCTGGGCATTCGGTCACCTGCTTGCGACGGGCATGCTGCGCGACGTGGTGTTGTTCGGCGCGTTCCTGCTGTGGGCGGTGGTGCTGTTCATCGTGTCGCGCCGGCGCGATCGACGCATCGGCATGGTGTATCCGGCCGGCACGCTCGCGGGCGACGCCATCGTCGCCGTGGCTGGCGTGGCTGCCTGGATCGTGTTCGCGTTCTGGCTGCATCTGTGGCTGATCGGGGTGAACCCGCTGGCCTGAGGGGTGCCGGGAGTCATCTGCGCAACGACCCCGCCGTCCACTAGAATCGCGCCATGCCCCTACCGTGAGGATCGACGCATGGCTGCTTTCCTGCTCTGGTTGTTGCTGCTGGTGTTCTGCTGGCCGCTCGCCCTGCTGGCCCTGGTGCTCTACCCGATCGTCTGGCTGGTGCTGTTGCCATTCCGGCTGGTCGGCATCACGGTCGGGGCGGTGTTTGCCTTTCTCGGCGCGCTGCTGATGCTGCCGGCGCGCGTCTTGCGCGGCCATCCGGTCTGAGCGAAAACCGGGATGTCCAAGCCGCACTCGCCTTCGTGCGAGCGCAACCGCGAACCGATCCTCGAGGTACTGCGCGAATACTTCGCCGATCGGCGGCACGTGCTGGAGGTCGGCAGCGGCACCGGCCAGCACGCGGTGCACTTCGCCGCTGCACTGCCGCAGCTGACATGGCAAAGTTCGGATCGCGCGGAAAACCTGGCCTGCATCCGCGCCTGGCTCGACGAGGCCAACCTGCCGAACACCCCGCCGCCATTCGCCCTCGATGTGACCGGCGCGTGGCCCGCCGGGCTGTTCGATGCCGTGTTCAGCGCCAATACCTTGCACATCATGGCGTGGCCGGAAGTCGAGCTGCTGTTCGCGCATCTGTTCGCGATCACCTCTCCCGACGCCGTGCTGGTCGTCTACGGCCCATTCAACCATCAGGGCCGCTACAGCAGCGACAGCAATGCCGCATTTGACCAATGGCTGAAAGCCCGTGGCGCGCACATGGGCATCCGCGATGCAGAGGCTGTCGATGCGCTGGCGGTCGGCGCAGGCTTTGCGCTGATCGACGACATCGCGATGCCGGCCAACAATCGCTGCCGCGTGTGGCGGCGCGCGAAGCGCTGAGCTCGAACCTGCACGCTCCGCTTGAACCGGGTAAAAAGGGCGGCATGAAGTCGATCGACACGCTGACCCCCTGTCCCTGTGGCAACCCCGCCGGTTACGCCGAATGCTGCGGCCTCCTGCACGAGGGAGCCACGGCCGCGAGCGCCGAGCAGCTGATGCGTTCGCGCTACAGCGCCTATGTGCTCAGGCGCGAGGATTATCTGCTCGCCAGCTGGCACCCCGATACGCGGCCAGACACGTTGCGGCTGGCCGCGCAACAACCCGCACCGACCTGGCTGGGGCTGGAAGTGCGACGTCAGCAACGCGTCGACGAGGACCATGCGATCGTGGAGTTTGTCGCCCGCTATCGCCTCGGCGGCGGTCGCGCGCAGCGCCAGCACGAAACCAGCCGGTTCGTGCGCAAGGACGGATGCTGGTATTACCTCGATGGCGAGCTGAAGAGCTGAGGCTCAGAAACCCTGCACGCCCGCGTCATGCAGGCGCGCGACCTGCACGCGCAGCGCGGGACAACCGAAGAATTCGACCAGTTGGTCGGCGCGGCCGGGGCCAATGCCGGCCAGCGTTTGCCAGTCGCTGGCCTGGCGAGCGCTGGCGGATGGCCAATCGGTCAGGCCCGTCGCCACGCTGGCCGGCACACCCAGTGCCTGCAGCCAGCGGGCGAAGGATTGCCGGCGCGCCAATGCGAAGGAACGCGCCAGCACCGCCGCGCGACTGGAGCCGAGACCGGGCACGGATGCCATTTGTTGCGGCGTCAGCTCCGTCCAGTCCAGCAAGCCATGCAGCAGGCCCGCTTCGACCAGGGTTTGCCAGGTGTCGGCACCGACGCCCTCGAGGCGCAGACCCTGCTTGCCGCCCAGCCACACCAGTCGCGCCAGGAATTGCTGCTCGCAGCCGGGGCTCAGCTGCCAGCACGTCAGTGCGGTGTGGGACTTCGGATCCGGCACGGTCAGCGCGACCCGCTGCTGCGTGCGCCAGGCCACCGACTTGAGCCGCGGAATGGTCAGCCCGGCGAGTACCACTTCGACCTGATCGCCCGGACGAATGTCGAGCTGGCGCCAGCGGCGCAGCGAGCCGACGCTGACCCGCTGCACCCGGTGATCGTCCAGTTGCACCGGCTCCAGTTGCAGCACCGGGGTGATCCGGCCGCTGCGACCGATCGTGAAGTCGACCGCGCGCACCTCGGCCAGCGCCGAGGCAGCCGGATATTTCCACGCCACCGCCCAGTCCGGCGGTGCCGCCCGCCAGGTGGACGCGGCCGGTCGATGGCCCTGCCGCACCACGGTGCCGTCGGCCGCGAACGGCAACGCATGGCGATACCACTGCTCGCGCCAGCGCGTGACCTCGGCCAGCGTGCGAACCGGCTTCGTGTAGCTCACGCTGTCGGACAATCCCATCGCCGCAAGCCCCGCCAGCCGTGCCGGCATGTCGGCCGGACCGCTGGGCCAGTCCCACACGAACAGGCCGATGCGGGCCGCCGTGGCATCATCCAGATGCTCGCGTGCCAACGCCCCGGCGACCGCCGAGCGCGCGTTGACGCCGCCCGCATCGGCCTGCACGTGCCCGGGCAGGCGCCAGTACAACTCGCCCTGCAGCACCACGCGCCCCGGCGCATGCGGCAACTGCTTCGGAATCGCCGCAATGCGCTGCGCCAGCGCGGTCCAGTCCGAACCATGCAGCCCGTCGCCGCGGCTGCTGGCCTGGCGCAAGCGGCCGTCCACATACAGCAGGGTGACGGCCACGCCATCGGCCTTGGGCTGCGCCCACAGATCGCGATTGCCTCGCTGGTCCATCCACTGCGCCAGTGCCGCGGCATCCGGCAGCTTGGCCAACCCGGTCTGCGCCACCGGCGCGGTGATCCGGCCGCCGGCATCGGCCAGGTGCTTCAGCGCAGCGGGCGCCTGCGCAGGAAAGCAGCGTTGCCACTGGTCCAGCCGCTGCTGCGCCTGGTCGTACACGGCGTCGTCTACCGGTGAATGGCCGTCGACCCGGTAGGCGTGATTCCAGCCATCGAGCCGATCGTGCAGCGCCACCAGCTCCTTGCTGGCCTGTGCGGGCGACCAGTCGGGACACCCCGCCGCATGCGCAGCGTCGAGGGCCAGCGCGATGACGGCGACCAGCAGCCAAGCTTCCTTGCGCATGCCGTTGCTCCATGGATGGACGGAACTCCAGCCTAGTCAGCAACCCGGGCCGCGGCATCCGGCAACACCGACCCTCGGCGTAGGCCCCGGGCTCGGCGCTACGGCAGCGGCGTATCCGCGAAATGCAGCGCGGTCTCGCCGAGGAAACGTCCGTACGGCCCGAAGCGCCGCTCCACGATGACGCCCCCGTCGGCATGGCCGATCGCCACCACCGTGCTGGCGCGGGTGCCGTAGTCGGCGCCGCGGATGAAGGCACTGGACAACCGGCGCTCGCGCTCCCGTCCGATGCCGGTGTCCGGCAGCTCCGCATCCCCTGCCACCCGCTCGTCTGCCAACGCGTCGAACAGCGAGGCGAAATCGGTCGCATCGCCGGCGTCGATCCAGGCCTGCATTCGCTCCATCAATGCACGCGTCTTCGGCCATGGCGTGTTGAAATCCGCATTGGACAGGCCGTGCACGCCGGGCTGCACCGACTGCATGTGCGGTTCGGGCCGATTGCCGAGATAGAACGCATCGTGCGCGTCGAACGTGAGCAGGTTGAATGGCCGATAATCGGACGCCGTAGCCAGCAATCCCCGTGCGTGCGCGGCGGCATCCGGCCCGCCGCCGAGATAGTCGGTGGCGAGCAGGCCGCGCGAGGCACCGCGCTGCGGATCGCGGGGATCGCGCACATTGGTCACCACGCAGCAGCGGCCGTTGTCGGTAACACCCAACCAGGTTCCGCCGGCTTCCAGGTCGCGGCCGCCGATGATCGACGCATCGTCCCAGCGCGCCAGCGCCGCGCTGGGACGCGCGTGAAACTCGTCGCGATTGCCGGCCAGCAGCAATCGCCAGCGCGGATGCACGTTCCAGGCAAACGCGATCAGGCACATGAACCTTCCCTCATCCGAAAAACCAGCAGCACACCGCGATCGCCGCCAGCACGCAGCTTAATCAAGCTTGCGGTGGATGGGCAGGCCAGGGGATCCGACGCGTTCATGCGGCCTGCACCGATGCACTCGCTCCCCATGTCGTGCTCGGTGATAATCGTTCGATGCGCAACCGCCCCCGTTCCACCCGTCACCTTGCCGTCGCCGTGCTCGCCATCGTCTGGCTCGGCATGCCGAATCCCGCACCGCTGCATGCCGGCCAGGCGGGGAAAGGCCGCACCGAACAGGCCGAAGCGAGGCAGAAGCTGGCCGATTTGCGCCACAAGATGGAGGCACTTGCTGCCGAACAGGCCGACACGGCGGCGAAGCGCGACAGCGCCAACGCGGAGTTGGCGAAACAGGCCAACGCGGTGGCCGCCGCGGCAAAGGCGGTGCGCCAGACCGACGCCGAACTCGCCGCCAAGCAGCAACAGCTGGAGCAACTGCAACAACAGCGCAATACGCTGCAGCAGACGCTGGACAGCCAGCGCGCCGCGATCGCCGAACTGCTGCGCGCCACCTACGCGCTCGGCCATGGTTCGGATCTGCGCCTGCTGCTGGGTGATCAGGACGTGGCGCGCATCGCCCGCGCGCTGGTGTATTCGCAATACTTCCAGCGCGACCGCGTGCAGCGCGTGCAGAAGCTGATGGGCGACCTGGCGCGGCTGCAGGAGCTGGAAGCCTCGATCACCGCCGAGCAGCAGGCGTTGCAGGCGACCAGGGCACAACGCGAGCAAGAGGCGAAGAAGCTGGGGCAGCAGCGCGTCGCACAGCAAAAACTGGCCGCCGCCACGGACGCCCGCTACAAGGACCAGGCGCAGCGGCTCGCCGCGATGAGACAGAACGCGGAATCGCTCAACCATCTGCTCGCCCAGTTGCAGAAGGTGATCGACGAGGCCGCCCAGCGTGCGGCCGCGGCGAAGTCCCGGCCGGGCCACCAGCCAGCGCCGGCGCTCGGCATCGGCGGGGCCGGCGCCGACATTCGCGGCAACCTGCCGTGGCCGGCCAACGGCGTGGTCAACAGTTTCGGCAACGGCGTGCTGATCAAGGCCGCCGCCGGCAGCGAAGTGCATGCGGTGGCCCGTGGGCGGGTGATCTACGCCGGCTTCCTGCGCGGCTACGGCATGCTGCTCATCATCAACCACGGCAATGGCTGGATGAGCATGTACGGCAACAACGAGAGCCTGCTGCATGACGTCGGCGACGAGGTCGAGGCCGGCGAGGCGATCGGCACCGCCAGCGCGGTCACCGGCATCAACACCGGCGTGTATTTCGAGCTGCGCAAGGACGGCAAGCCGGTGGATCCCCGCAGTTGGCTGGGCAAGCATCGTTGAAGCCCGCGCCACGGTATCGCGGCTTGACGCGGGTCCGGTGAATTACTCCCGCGTGCGGTTGTCCCACGTCCTGCCATACTCTGGACCGCGCCGCGGCGCCACGTTTTCCTGTTGAGCGGAGTCATCTGCATGCACCTGTCCGACCGTCGACCGCCCCTTGGCCTGGCCATCCTGTTGCTGCTGGCGATTTCCGCCGTGCAGGCGCAGAGCGCTCCTGCCATCGGCACCAGCGTGCCCGCGCCGCCGGTGGATGTCCCGGCCGCCGGCCAACGCGCGCCGGCCAGCACCGCTTCCAGTGCCAACACCGATCAGGTGGATCTCCAGCAGATCCGCAATTTCAGCCGCGTCTACGAACTCGTGCGCCAGGCCTACGTGGAAAAGGTCGACAACAAGACCCTGATGAAGGATGCGATCACCGGCATGCTGGCGGGACTCGACCCGCACAGCGAATACCTTGACAAGGAAGGCCTGCAACAGCTCAGCGAGGACACGTCCGGCCAATACAGCGGCCTG
>DATNGL010000279.1:0-4505 GCA_035605895.1 Rhodanobacter sp. | reverse complement strand
CCCTTGGCTTCGATACCGTCGCGCTTTACGGTGGCCAGCACCGAGGCGGCCTGCTCGCCGCCCATCACCGAGATGCGCGCATTCGGCCACATCCACAGGAAACGCGCGCCATAGGCGCGGCCACACATGGCGTAGTTGCCGGCGCCGAAGCTGCCGCCGATCACCACGGTGAACTTGGGCACGTGCGAGCAGGCCACCGCGGTGACCATCTTCGCTCCGTCCTTGGCGATGCCCGCCTGCTCGTACTTCTTGCCGACCATGAAGCCGGTGATGTTCTGCAGGAACACCAGCGGCACGTTGCGCTGGTTGCACAGCTCGATGAAGTGCGCGCCTTTCAGTGCGCTCTCGGCGAACAGGATGCCGTTGTTCGCGACGATGCCCACCGGGTAGCCGTGGATATGCGCGAAGCCGCAGACCAGGGTCTTGCCGTAGCGCGCCTTGAACTCGTGGAATTCGGAGCCATCGACGATGCGCGCGATCACCTCGCGGATGTCGAACGGGCGGCGCGTGTCCTGCGGGATCACGCCGTACAGTTCCTCGGCCGGGTACTTCGGTTCGACCGGCGTGCGCAGCGCCAGCGGCATGTCCTTCTTGCGGTTGAGATGGGCCACGATATCGCGCGCGATCGACAGCGCATGCGCGTCGTTCTCGGCAAAGTGGTCGGCCACGCCGGAGATCGACGTGTGCACGTCCGCGCCGCCCAGCGTCTCGGCGTCGACCACCTCGCCGGTGGCGGCCTTCACCAGCGGCGGGCCGCCGAGGAAGATCGTGCCCTGCTCGCGCACGATGATCGTCTCGTCGCTCATCGCCGGCACGTAGGCGCCGCCGGCGGTGCACGAGCCCATCACCACCGCGATCTGCGGGATGTTCAGCGAGGACATCCGCGCCTGGTTGTAGAAGATCCGGCCGAAGTGCTCCTTGTCCGGGAACACCTCGTCCTGCAGCGGCAGGAACGCGCCGCCGGAGTCGACCAGGTAGATGCAGGGCAGGCGGTTCTCCAGCGCCACTTCCTGCGCGCGCAGGTGCTTCTTCACGGTGATCGGGAAATAGGTGCCGCCCTTGACCGTGGCGTCGTTGGCGACCACCACCACCTCGATGCCGTTGACCCGGCCGATGCCGGTGATCAGCCCGGCCGCCGGCGCGGCGTCGTCGTACATGCCGTGCGCGGCCAGCGGCGACAGCTCCAGGAACGGCGAGCCGGGATCGAGCAGGGCGCGGATGCGCTCGCGCGGCAGCAGCTTGCCGCGGGCCACGTGTTTTTCGCGTGCCTTGGCGCCGCCGCCTTCCGCGCTGCGGATCAGTTCGCGCTGCAGGTCGTCGACCACCGCGCGCAATTGCGCGCTGCTGGCCTGGAAGTCGGGTGAACGAGGGTCGATCTGCGAGGCGATGACGCTCATGGATGGGGCTCACGGGTACGGGGCGCCGGCACGGCGAAACCACGGATGATAGCGGGCGTCTGGCTGCGACCAAAATCGCAGGATGGGGTGACGATCATCGGGCGAAAAAAAACGGCCGCACAAGGCGACCGTTTTTCTGGAAACCACCAAAAGGATCAATGACCCTTCATGGCGTCCTTGGCTTTGTCCGCGGCATCCTTGGCGGCACTGGCAGCGTCCTTGGCGGCGTCAGCGGACTTGCTGGCAGCGTCGGCAGCGTTGGTGGCGGCGCTCTTCATCGAGTCCATGGCGCTGGCCGGAGCAGCGGCGGTGGACGCCGGAGCCGCGGCGGTCGAGGCAGGGGCTGCGGCGGTGGATGCCGGAGCCGCAGTCGGAGCAGCGGTCGGAGCCGCAGCAGCGGTCGTTGCCGCAGCAGCCTGCTGCGCCGTATCGGCAGCCTGCTGAGCGGTGTCGGCCGACTTCTGGGCGTCTTGCGCGGAATCCTGCGCGCCATTGCTGCATGCCGCCAACAGCGCGACGAGCGCGGCGGCGAGTAGGGTACGCGTAAACTTCATGGTGAATCTCCTTTGCCGTGGAATGCCGTTTGGCCGTGTATTAATAACGCTTTCGTGGAAATTGCGCCACATCTTTATGTTGTCGGCCCGTTGCGCAGTGAAAATCGATTTACGCAAACGTCAGGTGAAAGCCCCGGAAAGGTCGAAGCCAAAGGCCGGGGAATCAGTCCATGCATTCCAGCGCAATCGCGGTCGCTTCGCCGCCGCCGATGCACAGGGCCGCCACGCCGCGCCGCAGGCCCCGTGTTTTCAAGGCGTTGAGCAGGGTCACCACCAGCCGGGCGCCGCTGGCGCCGATCGGATGTCCCAGTGCGCAGGCGCCGCCGTTGACATTGAGCTTGTCGTGCGGGATGCCCAGTTCCTTCATCGGCGTCATCGCGACCACGGCGAAGGCCTCGTTGATCTCGAACAGGTCCACCTCGCCGACTTTCCAGCCGGCCTTGTCCAGCACCTTCTGGATCGCCCCGACCGGCGCGGTGGTGAACCACTCCGGCTCCTGCGAATGGGTGGCGTGCGCCACGATGCGCGCCAGTGGCTTCAGGCCGCGCTTGGTCGCGTCCTCGGCCGACAGCAGCACCACCGCGGCCGCGCCGTCGGAGATGCTGGACGAACTGGCCGCCGTGACGGTGCCGTTTTCCTTGCGGAAGGCGGGACGCAGCGTCGGTATCTTGGCCACGTCCGAACGGCCTGGCTGCTCGTCGGTATCGACCTGTACGTCGCCCTTGCGACCGCTGACCGTGACCGGCACGATCTCGCCGGCAAAGGCGCCGCTGGCCTGGGCCGCCTTGGCCCGGTTGACCGATTCGATCGTGTAGGCATCCTGGTCTTCGCGGCTGAAGTGGTACTTGTCGGCGCACGACTCCGCGAACACGCCCATCGACTTGCCGTCGTAGGGATTGGTCAGGCCGTCCCACGCCATGTGGTCGATCAACTGGCCGTCGCCGTAGCGGATGCCGGTGCGCGCATTGACCATGTGCGGCGCGTTGGTCATCGATTCCATGCCGCCGGCCACCACCACGCTGGCCGAACCGGCCTTGATCAGGTCGTGGCCGAGCATGATCGCCTTCATGCCCGAGCCGCACACCTTGTTGATGGTGGTGCAGCCGACGCCGGTGGGCAGGTCGGCAGCCAGGGCTGCCTGACGGGCCGGTGCCTGGCCCAGGTTGGCCGGCAGCACGCAGCCCATGATCACTTCGCTGACATCGGCGGGAGCCACGCCGGACTGCTCCAGTGCGGCGCGGATGGCCGTGGCGCCCAGCTTCGGAGTGGGGACGCCGGTGAACTGACCGAGGAACGAGCCAATCGCGGTGCGCTTGGAACCGACGATGACGATGCTGGGGTCGGACATGGAGATACTCCGCTGGATACTGGAAGGCGCGAACGCCGGGAAACGATCATCCGATTATCGCAGTCCGGCGGGAATGGCGGCAAATATGGTCGCCGGGTGAATAAATCAACGTCGACGAGCGTTTCATCGGGTTTCCGTTGTGCCAAGATGCGCAGGTAAAGCGCAGCGAATCAGGTTGGGGGCCGCTGCGCCAGCGTTCAATTAGGGAGGAGAAAGCAGCATGAACGGGATCGAAGCGGGGTTGCGCCGCTGCAACGTGGCGCTGGTGGCGGCAATGGCAGTAGCGTTGAGCGCGTGCGGCGGCGGTGGTGGCATGATCAAAGCGCCACCGGTGACTCCTTCCGGGCCACCCGCACCGCCACCGGCGCCACCGCCCGCACCGCCACCGGCGCCACCGGCTCCACCTCTGGACGCCCAGCTCGCGATCACCAACACCTATGCGGCCCACACCCAGGGATTCGCTGGTACCGGCGTCACCATCGGCATCGTCGACAGCGGCATCATGCGCAGCAACCCGACCGTGGCGGGGCGGGTCTCGCAGGAGCTGATCTACGTCGACCCAAGCACAAACAACACCTCCATCGATGACGTGGTCGGTCATGGCACCTGGGTTTCGGAAATTGCCGCCGGCAGCTCGTTCGGCAAGTTCCCCGGCGGCATCGCACCGGGTGCCACCCTGGTCTCGGCGCGCATCATCAGCGATGTCGAGCCGAAAGACGACGGTTCGGGCAACGGCAACCCGGTCACCGCCTCCGATGCGGATTTCTTCGGGCAGACCCTCAATCCGGCACTGATCAGCGCCGGCGTGCAGGTGATGAACAATTCCTGGGGCGGCATCTACTGGGATACCACCAACGCTTCGATCAACCAGGCGTTCGGCAATGCCTATGTGCCGTTCGTCGTGCAGCATGGTGGCCTGGTGGTGTTCGCCGCCGGCAACGATTCGAAGAGCGACCCCAGCGACATCGCGGCATTGCCGAGCTACGCACCCACGCTGAACCTGGAAAAGGGCTGGCTGGTCGCAGTAGCGGTTGACAGCAACAATCCCACCCAGCTGGCGAGCTACTCCAATGCCTGCGGCATCGCGAAGAACTACTGCCTGGCGGCGCCGGGCGACGTGATCGTGCTGGACAAGGACACCGTCGCCAGCACCACCGCCCCCTCCTACTGGCAGGTAAGCGGCACCTCGTTCGCCGCACCACAGGT
>DATNGL010000278.1:0-5138 GCA_035605895.1 Rhodanobacter sp. | reverse complement strand
CGGGCGATTCGTACACCACATGCGCCACCTGGGATTCCGGATACTCGTCCCGCATCTCGACGATCTGGGCGGTCAGCGCGTTGGCATCCGGCAACCGCGGCTCCGCCGCATCGAACTGGCTCATGACGTGATCGACCACGTCGACCGACTGGCCAAGCAGGCGTACGCCCGCCGCCGAAAGTGCGTGGCCGGATGCGCGCAGACGCTTGAACAGACCTTCCAGCGGAGACAGCAGCTGGGTCAGCAACGGGATGTCGACCATCGCGATCGCGCCGTGCAAGGTATGCACCGCGCGCAACAATTCCTCGCTGATCGGCAGATCATGGTCGCTACGCTGGATCGCGGCACGAATGGTCTGCAGGTACTGCGCCACCTCGCTGCGCAGGATCTCCAGCAGCACGGGGTCCACCGGTGGCATCACCGGCAGCACGATCCCCGGTTCACGCGTCTCTTGCGCGGGCGCCGCGGCTGCGCTCACCGCATCGGTGAGACTGGCCTGCGGCACCGCTTCCGCTTCGACGCTGGCGCGCGGCACGCGCCGGATTACCGTGCGCGTGACCGTCTCCGTGGCACGCGGTGCCTGGTCTTCCAGGCGCGCCGGGTGGCCCGCCGCCAGTTGCTCGGCGGTGTGCATGATCGCGCTGAGTGGTGCGTTTGGAGTGGCCTCGCCCTTGAGCGCAGCCAGCAACTGCGGCAACGCATCGATGGCATGGCGTACCAGGTCCTGCACGTTCTGATTCGGCTCGATCGTGTTGTCGAGCACACGATTCAGCATGTCCTCGACTTTCCATGCGAACTCGCCCAACACGCCGGCGCCCACCAGGCGACCGGAACCCTTCAAGGTGTGGAACGAGCGGCGGATGCCGACCAGCGAGGAGGTCTGCGCCGGGTCGGCCAGCCAGACTTTTTCCGCATTGGCGAGGTTGTCGATTTCCTCCTGCATTTCTTCCAGGAAGATCTCGCGGATATCGTCGTCGATGCCCTCGGCATCGGCGTTGAAGCGGGTATTCGCGGCGAGCGCGTCGCGAACGGGAGCCTGCTCGACCACCTCTTCCTCGACCTCGATCCAATCCTCGTCCGGGTGCGTCGCAGCAGCTCCCTCGGGAGCCGCATGCCCGGTCGATTCGGTCTCGGCCAGGCGGAGCCCGTCGAGGTCGTGCGGATGTTCGGCCGAGGGCTGCGACTCGCCGATGAACAGCCTGCCCAGGTCCTCGCCCGGCAACAGGCTGACCGACTCGGTCAGCTCGGGATGCCGTTCGTGCTCCATGCCGGCGTCGGCGTGGACCGGACCGGGCGCCGGCTGCGCCAGGGGTTCCGACGCGGCACGCATGGCAGGCAGCGGCCAGTAGCCCAGTTGCCCGAGGCTGTGTTCGGCCACGTCCAGGATATGCTCCAGGCCGCCGCGGTGTTCGCGTGCCGCCTCGAGGTAATACTCCAGCGCCGCCAGCGCATCGGCCAGGTGGTCCATCTGCGCGCCGCTGGGCACGCGACGATCCTGCAACAATTCATTGTCGATGAACCGGCCCACGCCCTGGGCCAGTTCGGCCGGGCGCGGCGACGAAAGCATGCGCATGGCGCCCGCCACTTCGTCCATCAGCAACGGGGCGCCGGCAAGACGGTCGTGCTCCCAGCCGGATTCCACGAAGGCCACGATGGCGTCCTTCACGCCGCCGGTATTGCCGATCGCCTCCTGCATCAAGGTCGACACGACGCCCAGCGCTTCGCTGCGCGGCAATCCCTGCATGGCTTCGTTGGTGGGGTGTTCGTCTTCCGAACCCAGGCTCTCGATGTGGTCGTCCAGCGAGGCTTCGACGTAAAGCAAGGCGCCAGCCACGTCCAGCAGCGTTTCCTCGTCGGCCGGCCGCAGACGATTGGCGATTTCGTCCAGCACGCGGCGCTGTTCGGTAACCACCCGACGCGGCACGGCGAGCGCCAGCATGCCCAGCGTGTCGCCTACCCGCTCGAGTACTTCGCCCTGCGCGGCCAGTTGCGCCGGATCGCCGTCCTGCTGGCGCAGGAACAGATCCAGGGCTTCCTTGACGCGCAGCAAGTCGTCCTTCAGCGCACGCGACACCGAGTCGAGCAGCGCACGGTTGTGCCCGGCCATCGAGCCGCGCGCATGCTCCAGCTCGCCGGCATCCGGCAGCAGGTTGTCCAGCCCGTAGGTGACGCGCAGCTGCTCCATCTGCGGGCTGCGCTGCTTGGCCTGGGCCACGATGTAGAGCAGCTTGCAGGCCACCTCGTCGGCATCGCCGGCACGCAGGCTGCCTTCGCCATGCTCGATCAACAGGCGGATGTTGCGATCGACCTTGCCGATCAGCTGGCGCACTTCGGCGGCGTGCCCCTTGAGCATGCCCTGCTCGAGACCTTCCAGTACACCGGCGGCAATCCACCACAGACGGCGGCCATGCACGTGGTAGCAGCGGGCGGTGATCGCCAGCAGGGTCTTGCGCATGCCGACCAGTTGTTGCGCGGCATCCTGCCCGCGGAACCAGGCCAGCAACTGATGCTGGAAGCGCAGCCGCAGGCCCGACAATTCACCGCGATGGGAGGCGGCATACGCCTCGCTCATCGCGGCAGGCGCCTGCTCGGGCAGGAACGCGTCCAGGTTGGGATGGAACATCGCCGATTCGGGCAGCGGCTCTTCCCCGCGCGTGGCGCGCAGATCGTTCAGCAACGGCAGCAGCACTACCGGCACGTCGCGATGACCGCTGGACAGCCGTTCCAGGTAATCCGGCAATTGCATCAGGCCGCGCATGAGGGCGGCGTAGGCCTCCTCGCGCTGGGCGACCTTGTCGTCCAGCAAGGCGCCGACCAGCGTTTCCATTTCTGCGGTGACCGTCGCCGCGCCATACAGCTCGACCATCTTCAGCGTGCCATGCACCTGATGCAGATGATCCGCGCAAGTGCGCATGAAATCGCGCTTGTCGGGATTGTCGACGTACGACTCCAGTGCCTCGCGGGCGATCGACAAGGTGTCGTCGAGCTCCGGCTTGACCCACTGCAGTGTGGTGAAATCGATGTGGTCTTGAAGTCTCATGCGCCTCTCTCAGCGGTCGCGCCATGCAGGCATTGCGAAACCAGCGAGACTGCCCCCCGTTTTGTGCTTGCGTTCATCCCGCTGGTATCCACTTCGACCGACGTCATCACGGCATCATCCCGGCAGCTTGAAGTGCGCCACCGAGCGCCGCAGGTCGCTCGCCAGTTGCGCCAGCGTGCCGATCGAGTCGGCGGTCTGGCTCGCGCCTTGCGAGGTCTGCGAGGTGATTTCCTGAATGGCGTTCATCGAATGCGAAACATCCGTCGCCGCCGCAGACTGCTCCCGCGCCGCGGTGGAGATGTTCTGAATCAGCGCGGACAGATCGTGCGAAACGCGCTCGATGTCGCCCAGCGCGCTGCCGGCATCCTCGGCCAGACGGGCGCCGGCGACCACCTCGGCGGTGGTCTGCTCCATCGAGTTCACCGCTTCGTTGGTATCGGACTGAATCGTCTGCACCAGGGTCTCGATACGCTTGGTTGCACTCGTGGAACGTTCCGCCAGTCGCTGCACTTCGTCCGCGACGACCGCGAAACCGCGACCCGCCTCGCCCGCCGACGCCGCCTGGATCGCCGCGTTCAAGGCGAGGATGTTGGTCTGCTCGGCAATGTCGTTGATCAGTTCCACGATCGAGCCGATCTCCTGGGAAGATTCGCCCAGACGCTTGATGCGCTTGGAAGTCTCCTGGATCTGGTCGCGGATCGAGTCCATGCCGGAGATGGTTTCGCGCACCACTTCGGCGCCGCGCGAAGCGATCTTCACCGAGCGCTCGGCCACGTCGGCCGACTCCGCGGAATCCTTCGACACCACGTCCATCGAACTCACGATCTGGTTGATCGCGGAGGTCGCCGAACTGATCTGCTGCGCCTGCTGCTCGGCCGCATCGGCCAGGTGGCGGGCGGTGGTCTGGGTTTCCTGCGCCGACGAGGAGACCTGCTCGGAGGTCTCGTTGATGGTGGTAACCAGCGATCGCAGCTCGTCGATGGCGTAATTCACCGAGTCGGCAATGGCGCCGGTGATGTCCTCGGACACCGTGGTCTTCACGGTGAGGTCGCCCTCGGCGAGCGAGCCCATTTCGTCCAGCAGGCGCATGATCGCCTCCTGGTTGCGCTGGTTCAGCTCGGTACTGCTGGCGAAGCGGCGACGCTGATCGCCGACCAGGGCGATGACCAGCAGCAGCGCGAAGGCCACCGCGGCGATCGCGCCGAACAGGCCCCACCAGACATTCGGGAACAGCCGGCGCAACGGCAACTTGCCGATCTGGTCGGACAGGTCGTTCGCGCGCAGCAGCACCGTCTGCGAATCCAGCGAAGCCTGGTTGCCGGCGCGCTTCACATCCGCGATGTTGCCGGCGGCGGCGACCAGCTTGGCCACGGGATCGGCCAGCTTGGTCCAGTTGGCGTCCATGTCGGTAAGGATCTTGCGCGCGTTCGCATCGCCGATCGGCTTGACGCCACTGTCGGGATTACCCTCGATCAGCCCCTTCAGCACGTTGCCGTAGAGTTGTGCATCGCGCGACAGGCCATCCGCCGCCGACTGGGCGCTGTCGCCGCCCTGCAAGACTTCCTGCACGCGACGGATGATGCGGTCGGCCGACAGCATCTGGCGCGAGGTACCAAGCATCTGCTCGGAACTGCCGTTGCGCTGCTGCAGGATGTTGACCACCTGCTCCATGCTGGAGTTGAGCAAGGGCATCTGCTGGGACAGCGTGGCGGCGCGCTGACCGGAATCGAGCACGACGGCCTTGTTTGACAGGATCTTGCCGATATCCGCATCCAGCTGCGTCCAGGAAGCATCGAGGGCGCTGGCGGCGCGTCCCGCCGGCGTGGCGTTGTTGTCGGCATAGGGTTTCATGCCGCTGGACGGATCGCCCTTGTTCAGTCGCTTCACGGCCGAGTCGATGGCATTGCGTGTGCCTTCGAGCTCCTTGAAGGAGTCGACGTTGCCGTCGGCGGACTCCAGCGCGAATTTCGCCGTCTGCTGCGACAGCACCTGGATTTGCGTGGTCAACGCGCTCGCCTGGCGATCCTCGCCGTTCTTCTGGTTGAGCATGAAGAAGTCGAGTGCCGCAAAGCCAATCGCGATCAGCAGCAGGACAATG
>DATNGL010000277.1:0-4248 GCA_035605895.1 Rhodanobacter sp. | reverse complement strand
CAGCCCGGCGGCTACTGCCGCGGCGGAGCCGGCGCTGGAGCCGCAAGGGTTGCGATCGAGAACGTACGGGTTCTTCGTTTGCCCGCCGCGCCCGCTCCAGCCGCTGCTGGCGTGACTGGAACGGTAGTTGGCCCACTCACTGAGGTTGGTCTTGCCGAGAATCAGCGCACCAGCCTTGCGCAGCCGCTCGACCAACCCGGCATCGCGCGGCGCCGGCGCATCGGCCAGTGCCAGCGAACCGGCGGTGGTGAGCATGCGGTCGCCGGTGTCGATGTTGTCCTTGAGCAGCACCGGGATGCCGTACAGCGGACTGTGTGCGTGGTTGCGGCCGCGTGCCGCATCGAGCGCATCGGCAAGCTGCAGCGCGTCGGGGTTCGTCTGGATTAGCGCACGCAGGGTCGGCCCCGACTGATCGATCTGCCGGATGCGTTGCAGGAATTGTCGGGTCAGCTGACGGCTGTCGAGCGTGCCGGCGTCCATGCGTTGCCGCAGTTGCGCAATCGATGCGTAGGCGGTGGTGGACGCGGCGTTGTCGGCGGCGATGGCCGGGGCCGCAAGCAGTGCGGTGACGAGTGCGGCAAGACAGAGGGCTGGACGGCTCACGGTAACCTCCGGCTCGACGATTGCGGCATGTTGTCGCGATACCCCAGCTTAGCGCCATGGCCGGCCGATCGCTGTTGCCGCACGCGCCTATAATCGACCGATGAACACGAACGCCAGCCTGCGCCTTGCCAAGCCGTTCGGTGCCGCGGCCCTGCTTGTGGTCGCCATGCTGTTCGGCGTCGCAAGTCATGCCGCCGATGCACCGCCAACACACCCAACACCTCCTGACACCTTGCAGCAGCGCATCGTCGCCTGCACCACCTGCCATGGCGTGCACGGCGAAGGCACGCCGGGCAGCGGTTACTTTCCGCGCCTGGCCGGCAAGCCGGCCGCGTACCTGGCGCGGCAGATGCAGGATTTCCAGAACGGCCTGCGCAAGTACGCGCCGATGGAATACACCGTGCGCCAGCTGAGCCCCGCGTACATGCGGGAGATCGCGGAATATTTTTCCGCGCAGCAGGTGCCGTACAGCCGTTCGCCGGTGCCGGCGGTTTCCGCGGCAACCCTGCAGCGTGGCGATCAGCTGGTCGGCAAGGGCGACCCCGCGCGCAAGATTCCCGCCTGCGCCAGTTGCCATGGCAGCCAGCTCACCGGCGTGGAGCCGTCCACGCCGGGACTGGTCGGCCTGCCGTACGACTACCTCAGCGCACAGCTGGGTTCCTGGCGCACGCACACCCGCGCCACGGTGGCGCCCGACTGCATGGCCGTCGTGGCCAACCGGTTGAGCGACTCGGACATCACCGCGGTAGCCGCGTCGCTGGCCAGCCGCCAGCTGCCGGCCGACACGCATGCGCAGGCGGCCGGTTCGGTGACACCGCCGTTGCCGTGTGGCGTGCTGGGTGCCCCGGGAGACGGCTCATGAAATGGCTGCTTCGATTGTTGCTGTTGATCGTGGTGATGGTCGTATTGCTGCTGGCTTGGCTGTTTTTCGGCGGCAGCCGTCGGCCGACGTCGCCGGCCATGAGCAAGGTGACTGCCGCAACGCTGCGGGATCCGACCCTGATCGCACGTGGCGAGTATCTGGCTACCGTCGGCGATTGCGCCGGTTGCCATACTGCGCAGGGCGGTGCACGCATGGCCGGTGGCCGTTCGCTGGCAACACCGTTCGGCAACATCCCGGTGCCGAACATCACGCCCGATCGCGAAACCGGTCTGGGCGACTGGAGCTTCGAGGACTTCTGGCAGGCATTGCATGCCGGCAAGGGTCGGCACGGCGAACTGCTGTATCCGGCGTTCTCGTACACCTCGTACACCAAGGTGACGCATGACGATGCGCTGGCGATATTCGCCTGGCTGCAATCGCTGCCACCGGTGCACCAGCCGGCGTCGGCACTGGCGCTGGATTTTCCGTACAGCGTGCGCAAGAGCCTGGCCGCCTGGCGTGCCTTGTATTTCAGGGAAGGCGTGTACAAGCCCGATCCCGCGCAGTCGCCGCAGTGGAATCGCGGCGCCTATCTGGTGCAGGGCCTGGGCCATTGCAATGAATGCCACGCGGCACGCGACTCGCTCGGCGGCACATCCGGCCATCAGCATCTGACCGGCGGCCAGATTCCCATGCAGAACTGGTACGCGCCGGATCTGAGCACACAGCAGAACGGCGGCCTGCAAGGCTGGAGCGCACAGGACATCGTCGACCTGCTGAAAACCGGGCAGTCGGCCAAGGGCGCGGCATTCGGTCCGATGGCCGACGTGGTCGCGACCAGCACCCAGCACATGAATGACGGCGACCTGCAGGCGGTTGCCACCTATCTGCAATCGTTGCCGCCGCGCACGCCGCCGGTGGAAGAGCCGCAATTGTTCAATGCCAGGACGATCGTGCAGCAAGGCGAGAAGATCTATGCGCGGCATTGTGCGGATTGCCACGGCAAGGACGGCAACGGCGTCGCCGGGGTGTATCCGCCCCTCGACGGCAACTCCTCGGTGACCGAACCGACCGGCCTCAACGCGACCCGGATGGTTCTGCTGGGAGGTTTTGCGCCGGTGACCGCCGCCAACCCGCGGCCGTATTCGATGCCACCGTTCGCCCAGCAGCTGAGCGACAGCGAGGTGTCGGCCGTGGTCAGCTACATGCGCCGCGCGTGGACAAACAAGGCGTCGGTGGTGCGGCCCGAGGATGTCAGCCGGTATCGGCATACGCCGATCGACTGAGTCACGGTCACGAACCACTAAGTTGCGTGGTAAAGCTCATACAACGCCAGCCATGGCTTGAGATCCCAATGCCCACGCGCCTGTCCCGAAGGCGACGGCAGCACGAACAGTCTCGTGTTGCCGATGGTTTCATTTTGCAGACCATGACTGGTGGCATGCCCGAGTGCGGCTTGCGCCGCATTCTTGCTGGTGAATGCGAGCAGCCGTGGTTGGTGGCGTTCGATCTTCGCGATCAGGGCCGGCAGGTCGAATGCATCGCGCGGCAGCTCGTTGTCGTTGCCGCTGTGGCGTTTGGCCAGATCGGTAAGTCCGATACCGTAATCAGGCAGTAAAGGGAATTCCGATGGCGCCAGCTGGCGCGGGGTCAGCCCGGCGTCGAACAGCGCACGCCAGAACAGGTTGCCCGGATGCGCGTAGTAGGCACGTTCGGCGGCCGAGCGCTTGCCGGCGGCGGTACCGCAGAACACCAGCGCGAGGCCGGGCTGCAGCACATCGGGCAGGATGTGGTTGTCAGCTTCTCGCGGCATCTTCGTCCAGCAGGAAATCGGTGAACTGGAAGCGTCCGTCGCGCAGCACCGATTCGCCGCGGCGCAGTTTGAGTGGCTGGCGGAACAGCGGGCCGGCATGACTCAAGGTGTGGAACTCGCCGCGTTCACCGCAGGGATCGACGCCGGCCGGCAAGGTATCGAGCAGGGCGGCATCGTAGGCGCGGCCGCAATACGCGGCGTCGAGCTGCTGGGTGTCCACGCAGCACAGCATCGCGCGATGGCCTTCGCTGACGAAGCGTCGCGACAGCGCAGCGGTGTCTTCGCCCCATAACGGGAAAACCGCGCGCCAGTTCTCGCGGCCGAGCTGACGCACGCGGTAGTCGCGCACGTCTTCCAGGAACAGGTCGCCGAAGGCGCAATGGCGGATACCCGGCCAGCGCATGCGCGCCTCGACCAGCCCCTGCGCATGCGCCTGCTCGTACGCCTCGTTGCTGCCCGGCCAGTCCAGCATCACTTCCAGCAGGGGCTGGCCCAGCGCCGCCGCCTGCGCCAGAAGCACCTCGCGCTGCACGCCGTGCATGGCGACGCGCTGGTAATTGCGGTTGACCGTGGTGAGCAGGCCGACCACCTGCCACTGCGGATCGGCAAGCAGCCGCTGCAGCGCCAGCAGGCAGTCCTTGCCGCCGCTCCAGGCCAGCAATATCGGAATGGTCATGCGTACCCGGCTCCAGGGTGAGTGGCAGGTCGTCACGGCGCCGGGCGCACGATCCATCCCGCTCACGGCGCCGGCGCTGAAAACGTTCGTATTTTGCAATATTGACAGGCCGGGGTCGATTTCCGGGCGCCGTTCATCGACAGGCTGCACCGCCAGCCGCTATAAAGATGGCCAGCCTTGGGAGTATGTGGTGAGTGAAGAAATACTGATCAACGTGACGCCACGCGAAACCAGGGTCGCCGTGGTCGAGAACGGCATGCTGCAGGAGGTGCACGTCGAGCGGGCCTCCCGCCG
>DATNGL010000276.1:0-13579 GCA_035605895.1 Rhodanobacter sp. | reverse complement strand
GCATTGGGGATGGATGGCTTGGCTGACTGCGGCGGTGGTCCCGCGCTGGGGTTAAGCGGCTATGGCGGCGATTGCTCGTCGACCAACAGCGTGCTGATCCCACCCGCGTACGCCAGCTTCCCGATCAACACCGGCTTGACTTCGGCCGGGCTGAGCGACTGGAGTACTTCCGCGCACACCGAGTTCTTCGATCTGGATTCGACCCAATGGATCGGGATCAACGTGGATGGCGGCAGGTCCACCTGCGGTACATCGGGTGGTGGCTGCTACGTCACCATCGTCAGTGCTGCGACCGGTGGCGGTGGAATCGGTACCTCGGTTCCCGAACCCGCCGAACTCGGCATGTTCGGCTTGGGCCTGGTGCTTATCGGTCTGTTCGCGGGGTTGCGTCGCCGCATGGCATGAACCCAACCGCAGTTGATTCGAACACAAACAACCCCCGGCAACGGGGGTTGTTTTTAGGCCGCCGACCAGGCGAGATCGCGACCGACTCGGACGGAACCGGACTGGACGGAGCCAGCAGTCTGGCACGGATCGATGCCGTAGCGGGCTTTCATGTAGCCCGCAATCAGGGAACCGCGCAGTTGCTGCGGCTCGAACCCGAAGCGACGCGAGAACGCACTGGCGGGAACAGGATTGTTGCGCGCATCGGCAAGCCCGCGGGGCAACACGTCATTCGCCAATCGCTCGCGCAGACGGAGGCGCAAGGGGACCACCGGGTGGTTTCGCACCAGCGGGTAGCTTGCAGGCGACGCGAATTGCTCGAAGGCGTAACAACGTTCGTAGAACTGGGCATGTCGCGGATGCACGCCGATGACGATGTCGGTCAACTCGGTGTGCAGTGCATAGTAAATGGCCCAGCGCATCATGCTGAACAAGGCTCCGATGCCGCGCGCAGCGTTCTGGCGGCGATCCGCAAGCATCCCCACCTCGAGCAGACGGTGCCCCTTTTCCCGCATTTCATCCAGATACCGCGGATACACGCTATCCAACGCAAGTCCTTCCGGGTTGTCGCGAAACAGCGTCATCGTATAGCCGACTACCGGCCCTTCGGGCCCCCAGATCACGCATGCATGCTGTCCCACGCCGGTGGGTCCGGCATGGATGCCAAACGGGTTTTTATCGATCAGCCCCATATCCGAGTAGCGGTCATAGACCAACCGCCAGGCGGATTCCACCTGTCCAAGGCTGCTGGCGCAGCAACACGGCGGTTCGCTGGTGCGTACCGCCGGAGGATCGAGGCGCGCCGTGATATCGCTGACTGCCTCGGGTATTTCCAATGATCTGATCAGGCCCATGCTTCAATTGCCCAGTGGTGCCACGTTATTGCAAGACATGCCGTTCCCTGGACGGCATGGACGGTGGTCCCTGTTTGCCGGCGTCGGCTGGGACGTCGTTGTTGCAATGGATGCGTGATCGCATCGCGACCTGCAATGCGCGATCGATCGAACGCGAAGGGGTGCACGCGATCGCCCAACGCGGAGCGTCGCGTCGTTTGCGCGACTCGTGCAACTTGATGACACCGACTACAGAGCGCCTGGCGAGCAGCCGTCGGCCGTCGGTCTGGTCAATTGGCTGGAGGTGCTTGTGCGATGGATGGACGTCGCGATGCTCTGCGGGCAATGGCCCGAACAGCGTTCGCGAGCTCTCGGAAGCTTTCATGGTTGAGCTACGAAACCTGGCTTGGCGCACCGCGGCGAGGTCCTTCCCCACGGTCGCTCAACGACGACTAGCTTCCGTACTAGCCGCTGAACCCCCGGGGGGCATTGTGCAGCCGTGCAGAGGCTGATTGTGTGAACTACGTATAAATCCAGACACACAGCACAGAATCTTGAGAAAGCTTGTGATGATCGGCAACCTTTGTTCACGGCTCGCGGCACAGCGTGTGTTCGCCGCCATGCCTGCATCCAACGCGTATAGTCGTCGCCGGAATCGGTGGCAATAGGGGAGGTAGGCGCCGTGGACCCACAGACGAAGGCAAGCATCCTGCGCGCGGGCATCGCCGCGCCCTCGGCGGATAATTCGCAGCCTTGGCGGTTTGCGTGGTCCGGCGACGATCTGGACCTTCGCATTGATGCGGACCGCAGCGGCCGGGTGTCCGACGCCCGCTATGTCTTGAGCGACCTGGCCGCCGGCACATGTCTGGAAAACATGATCATCCGCGGCCGGTCGCTCGGTTACCTGGGGGACCCGCAGATCTTCCCGCGGCCGGACGACGAACTGTGGGTCGCCCGCATTCGTTGGCGCCACGATCCCGGGAGCGGAGCAACCGAGCCGTTGGCGGCTGCCATCGAGCAACGCCACACCGATCGCCGTTTTCCCTGGCGCGGCCCCCTCACCACCGATACCCAA
Organism: Rhodanobacter sp.; assembly: GCA_035605895.1. Classification (GTDB taxonomy): domain Bacteria; phylum Pseudomonadota; class Gammaproteobacteria; order Xanthomonadales; family Rhodanobacteraceae; genus Rhodanobacter. Next base: position 11,227 of record DATNGL010000276.1, on the reverse strand, counting down.
GCGCGCCTGGATGCCCAGGCCCAGTCGATCCCCGGACCGCGGCTTTGGTGGCCGCGGACATTGCAGGAAAGGAAAGCCGCGCTGGGCCTCATCAGGCAGGCCGAGGCGCTTCGTTTCAGGAGCCCGATGCTGCACGCGGAGCTGTTTTCGAGCATCCGCTTTGCCGCGGGCTGGCACGGCGCCTGCGAGGAAGGCCTGGCACCGGCGACGCTCGCCGTAGAACCACCGATGCGCCCGGTCTTTCAGGCAATGCGTCGTCCCGCATTGATGAGAACACTCAACCGGCTCGGCGCGGCGAGGATGCTGGGGTGGCGCTCGGCGTACCTGCCGCTCCGGCTTTCGCCTGGCCTCTGCCTCATCGTCATTCCGTCCACGGCGCGATCCGATGTGCTCGCGGGTGGGCGCGCCCTGCAACGCGTGTGGCTCGAGGCCACTTTCGCCGGCCTGTCGGTCCAGCCGTATGCGGCGGCGGGCGTACTCGGCCTGGGCCTTGTACTCATCGAGCCGGATTTGCAGCCGTCGCTCTCGCGCCTGGAGTCGTCCCTGCGGGAGCTGTGTGCGCAGGGCCGCGGACTCGTGTTCCTGCGGCTTGGCTACGCACGGTCGACATTGCGCCATCGCAGTGGACGGCGCGCGCTGGCGAGTTTTGGGGCTTCCGAATAGATGTGTCGAAGCGCTTTACAAAAACAACCCGCACGCGGTGCGGTCGGGCAAACCGTCAGCAAAACAAGCCATTACGGCGGGGCCGATTCGCTTGTCGGCGTTTCACCGCGGCAGGGCGTCGGGATACCTTACAATATCGAGTAAAACCGGCCGCGTAGAATGGCAAATATCCAAGCAAAACATATATTTGGATGCGTGGCACGCTGCTTGCTTTGACAGGGCCAAGGCAATGTCACTCGCGTGCCAGCGCCTCTTGCCCGAACGGGCTTTCCAAATTGATGTTCTGAATGGATTCAGTGAGGAGAAAACCATGTTGACCAAGAAAAGCATCGGCATCGCATTCGTGACCGCGCTGGCGCTGGGCGCAAGTGGAGCGGCGTTGGCGACGCCCGTGAATGTGAATGGCGTCCAATGGGATACCTCCGATGGGCTCTACCTGACCATCGATTCGTTCAATCTCCGCGAGTCGTCCGTTTCGGCCCCCGGAAACGTGCTGACGGGCTATGGGCAGATTGGCTCGATCGACGGCAACAACAACTTCTGCTCGGGCTGCGATCTCACCTTCACGTTCACCTACACGGTCCAGAGCATCAACGGCAACGAGATCGTGTTCAATGCTGGAAGCTTCCAGTTTTACACTCAGGCTGCCGGCAGCTTCAAAACTACCGATCCGACCTCCATCGACACCAGCATGCCGTGGGTCACCCTGATCGGCCATACGAGCAAGAACGCCACCTTTACGGATGACATCGGGCAGCTTTTCGGCACCGTCACCGGCACCCCCGCCCACCCCAATAATGGCTCCAATGGCTTCGGTCTGGTGGATGCAACGGCAGGCCCGGCAGCGACCGATCTCGATTTCAACGACGTTGCCGACGGTCTCGGCGGATTTGCGGACCTCAACCTGAATTCGTCGTTCCTGTTCAAGCCAGCCACCGGTTGTTCAGGGATTTCGCCGGATCCGACGAATGTCTGCCACTATCCGATCTCAGGCACCGGTGAGTTGACCGGCGCGACGGCGACAGTACCCGAGCCGGGCGAGATCGGCCTGTTGGGCCTTGGCTTGGGCGCGCTGGCTCTCTTGATCCGTCGGCGCCGCAAGGAAACCGAGGAGTAAGCAGGCACCTCCTCCACGCAGTTTGATCATCGATGGCGCCGCTTACCAAGCGGCGCCATTTTTCTGTGCAGCGCTTAAAGCAGGTGCTATGGTCCCGGTTCGGCAATAGCTTGACGCACTCGCAGAGTGCAGGTGTCCCATGATGTCCGATGCAGCGGCCACGGCCGAACCGTTTGACTATGCCACGGCATTCAGCCGGACGATTGGCTGGATCACCAAGGCCGAGCAGGCAAAGCTTCGTTCCAAGCGCGTGGCGATCGCCGGACTGGGCGGCGTGGGCGGCAGCCATCTGTTCACCCTGACCCGGCTGGGCATCCAGGCGTTCAACCTGGCGGACCTCGATCGTTTCGGGACGGAAAATTTCAACCGGCAGGCAGGGGCGTTCCAGTCGACCGTGGGTCAAGCCAAAGTCGATGTAGTGTCGCGGATGGCGCGGGATATCAATCCGGATCTGGACATCAACAAGTTTCCCGGCGGCGTCACCTTCGACAATATGGAGCAGTTCCTCTCGGGGGTCGATCTGTACGTCGACGGGTTGGATTTTTTCGTGCTGGATATCCGCGCCAAGTTGTTCGCCATGTGCGCCAAACGCGGCATTCCGGCGATCACCGCGGCACCGCTGGGCATGGGCGCCGCGGTGCTGGCATTCCTGCCGGGTCAGATGACCTTCGAAGAGTATTTTCGGCTGGAAGGCAGGCTGAAGAACGAACAGTTGTTGCGCTTCATGGTGGGGTTGGCGCCTGCCGTGCTGCATCAAGGCTATCTGGTCGATCCGTCCGCGGTGGACCTGGCGCATCAACGGGGACCCTCGACACCGATGGCCTGTGAAATCTGTGCCGGGATCGCAGGCACCCAGGCGCTGAAAATCCTGCTTGGCCGGGGCAAGGTGCTTGCGGCACCCCGCGGCCTGCACTTCGACGCCTACCGCAACAAGCTCGCACGGACGTGGCGGCCGGGCGGCAACAACAACCTGCTGCAACGACTGCTTTTGTCACTGGCGCGCCGCCGTTTCATGCGACGCTAATGTGTCGATCCTTGAACAACTGGTCATTCCGGACGAGCCCACAAAGTGGGCGTGATCCGACTGCGTTTGCAGGGTTGCAAACGCGAACGCCGCAGGTGACGCAGCGCGAGCGCCATGGACGGCACGAGTCAATCCAGCTTTTTGCATCCCGTGGCAACACACGGGGATTCCGGGTTCTTGCTCCGGTAGAACCTGCGCAAGTCCCGGAATGACAACTTGGATTTTCTGCGGTACGCGACACCAGCGGCAAGCGCGGTGGAGGAAGCGGGGAATTTGGCGAGGCAACGGCCAGTATCGGCGATCCGACCTCATTGCCGCCGCATCGATCAGGCATGCAAAATGCAAACAATATCGACTGCTACACTGAACACGACAGGCAACGGGGCTGGGCGATGCAGCGGCTGAAGATTGACTTGATCGCGGCCGCGCGGCCGAACTTCATGAAAGTCGCGCCGCTGTTTCATGCCCTGCACGGCCAGCCGTGGTGCAGCTTGCGGCTGGTGCATACCGGCCAGCATTACGACGCGAACATGTCCGAAGCGTTTTTCCGCGACCTGGGGTTGCCGTCGCCGGACCCGCACCTGGGCGTAGGCAGCGGCAGCCACGCCGAGCAGGTCGCCAACGTGATGCTCGCGTACGAACGCGCCTGTGTCGAGGATCGGCCGGACCTGATCGTGGTGGTCGGTGACGTCAATTCCACGCTGGCCTGCGCGCTGGTCGGATCGAAATTGTGGATCACGGTGGCGCATCTCGAGGCCGGCTTGCGCAGCCGTGACCGCCGCATGCCCGAGGAGATCAACCGGCTGGCCACCGACACCGTGGCGGACATCCTGTGGACGCCGTCGCCGGATGCCGACGAAAACCTCGCCGCCGAAGGCGTGGCGCCGGACAAGATCAGCAACGTCGGCAACATCATGATCGATTCCTACGAACTGATGCGCGAACGCATCCACACCAGCGGTGAACGCGAACGATTGGGTCTGACGGAACGCGAGTACGGCGTGGTGACGCTGCACCGTCCGTCGAACGTGGATGAACCCGCGCCGCTCGCGGCGCTGGTCGCGCAGCTCACGGATATCGCGGCGCGTTTGCCGCTGGTGTTTCCGGTGCATCCGCGCACCCGCAAGAATCTGGAAGCCTTCGGCCTTTGGACGAAGCTCGCCGGCGCGCCCGGCATGCTAGTGGCCAAACCGCTGGGTTATGTGGATTTCATGAACCTGGTGTGCGGCGCGCGCTTGGCGATCACCGATTCGGGTGGCGTGCAGGAGGAGACGACTTACCTCGGCATCCCCTGCCTCACGCTGCGCACCACGACTGAACGGCCGATCACCATTACCGAAGGCACCAATCGGCTCGTGACCGCCGCCGATCTGAAGCGAACGGTGGACGACATCCTCGACGGCCGCTGGACGCACGGGCGCAAGCCTGCGCTGTGGGATGGACACGCTGCCGCGCGCGTGGCCGACGACATTCGCCGCCGCTTGCTGGGTGCGGGCGATCGCGTTGCCGACGATGCGGCGACTGTCGAAACATCGCGGCGGCACGCAATGGGTCATGCCTGAATTCGGGAGTTTCTTCCCTTCCCTCCGGGAGAAGGTGGCGCGAAGCGCCGGATGAGGGTCCGTCCAGAGTAGCGTGCCGAAGTTCTGGATGACCCTCGTAAAAGACAAGCGCGTACCCTCACCCGCCCCTAAAGGGGCACCCTCTTCCGGGGGGAGAGGGGATTTCTCCAGCCAAGTCCCTGGGAACAGAAAAGCCACCCCGCCGCGCAACTGAAGCAAGCATGCACACCATCGTCATCGCCAGTTACCTGACCGCCGCCGTCGCGTTCCTCGCGGCGACCGGATTGCTGGCGATCGGTTGGCGTGGCCAGCGCACCGGGGCGCTGCTGATCCTGGCCACCACAGTATCGATGCTTTGGGGCGTGTTCCTTGCGTACGCGGAATGGCATCGCACGGTGGCGGCCAATTGGCTGATGCTGGCCGAGGTATTGCGCTATGCCGCGTGGCTGGCGTTCGTGGGCGCGCTGTTCGGTGCCTGGCCGAAGGGCGGCTTGCTGCACGGGCTGCGGGTTGCCGCGCGTGTGCTGTGGATCCTGCTGGCACTCTACTGCGTGTGGCCAGCGACTGCGTTGCAGCATTTCTTCGCGGTGCGGTTCGGCGTCAACGTGCCGCTGATCGGCGTGCTGGTGCTGGCCCTCGCCGGCGTGGTGTTCCTGGAACAGGTCTATCGCAACGTGCGACCGGACCAGCGCTGGGCGTTGAAGTTCCTGATGATCGCCTTGGGCGTGCTGTTCGCCTATGACATCTTCCTGTATTCGTACGCAGTGCTGTATCGGCAATTCAACGGCAGCGCCTGGGCGGCACGTGGCTTCGTGGATGCATTGCTGGTGCCGTTGCTGGTGGTGGCGGCGGCGCGCAACCGCGAGTGGAAGCTGGAAGTGGCGGTGTCGCGGCGCGCAGTGTTCTACACCACCAGTCTGCTGGGGGTTGCGTTCTACATCATCGCTACCGCGATCGGCGGTTATTACGTGCGCCTGTACGGGGGCGACTGGGGGCGGGTGGCGGAAATCACGCTCGTCTGCCTGGCGCTGCTGGTGGTGCTGTTGCTGGCCAGCTCCGGGCAGGCGCGTTCGCGCCTCAACGTGTTCCTGCGCAAGAATTTCTTCAGTTTCCGGCACGACTATCGCGAGGAATGGCTGCGGCTTACGGCCACGCTGTCGGCCAGCGAAAGCGATACCGGGCTCCCGTCGCGCGCGGTGCGCGCTCTGGCGCAGATCATGGACAGTCCGGCCGGCGCGCTGTTCATGCGCGGCGAGAAGGATGCATTCGAACCCGTGGCCGACTGGAACATGCCGACACCGGCAGGCCTTGCATTTCCGGCCAGCCTGCCCGTGTTCGAGCTCATGCTGGAACGCCGCTGGATTTACGACCTGAGCGAGCCGCCGCCATTGGGCTTGCAGCAATTGACGGCGCCGGCCGAGCTGATTGCCCTGCCGCGCGCATGGCTGCTGGTGCCCCTGGTGCTGGAAGATCGGCTGATTGGTCTGATGGTGCTGGCGCAGGCGCGCGCGCGTCGCGCGATCGACTGGGAAGACCTCGACTTGCTGCGCACCGCGGGCAGCCAGGTGGCCGGGACGCTGGCGCAGGCGGCCAACGCCCGGCGGCTGGCCGAGGCGCGCCAATTCGAGGGCTTCAACCGGCTCACCGCGTTCCTGATGCACGACCTCAAGAACATTGCGGCCCAACAGTCATTGCTGCTGCAGAACGCCGCCAAGCACAAGCACAATCCGGCGTTCGTGGACGACATGCTCGCGACCGTGGACAATTCGGTACGCCGGATCGCGCGGTTGCTCGAGCAGTTGCGCGGCGGCGCGGCGCCGGCCGTGCACGGCCGCGTGCAGCTCGGCGCTGTGATCGACAAGGCACTCGGCGAATGCCGCGCGCAACCGCCCCGGCCGGAGTACCGACCGCCTTCCGGGGAGTGGTGGGTGCGCGCGGACCTGGAGCAGCTCGCCACGGTGTTGGGACACGTGATCCGCAATGCCCAGGACGCGGCGCAGGCGCACGGCCATGTTACGCTGCGGCTGAGGCGCGCGGACGGACAGGCCTTGGTCGAAATCGAGGACGACGGGGCCGGCATGGACGAGGATTTCATTCGGAATCGGCTGTTCGAACCTTTTTTCACCACCAAGGCAAGCAGGGGCATGGGCATCGGCGCTTATCAGGCTCGCGAGTACGTGCACTCGCTGGGCGGAACGATCACTGTCCGCAGCGTGCCGGGAGAGGGCACCGTGTTCGCGATCCAATTGCCGCTGGCAGACGCCGGCGCGGAGGCTGCGTCGATCGACAAACTGGGGACGGCGTCATGAGCGAGCCACAGCGTTGCTTGATGATCGTCGAGGACGATACCGGCCTCAGGAGCCAGTTGCGTTGGAGCTTCGAGGACTACGACGTGGTGATGGCCGGCGACCGAAAGTCCGCGCTCGAGCTGCTGCACCGCCACCAGCCGTCGGTAGTGTTGCAGGATCTGGGTCTGCCTCCCGATGCGAATGGCACCACCGAGGGATTCGCCACCATCGCGGACATCCTGCAGGAAGCGCCCTATACCAAGGTCATCGTGGCCACGGGCAATGGCGATCGCGACAACGCGGTCAAGGCCATCGGCAGCGGTGCTTACGATTTCTGCTCCAAACCGCTGGACCTCGAAGTGCTGCGCCTGATCGTGGGCCGTGCCTTCCGGGTCCACGAACTGGAGGCGGAGAATCGCAAGCTCAGAAGCCAGTCGTCCTCGGCGCTGGAAGGCATCATCGGCAACAGCGAAGCGATGCTGCACGCCTGCCGGATGGCGGAAAAGGTCGGCCCCACCAACGCCACGGTATTGCTGCTCGGCGAGACCGGCACCGGCAAGGAATTGTTTGCGCGGGCCCTGCACCGCCTGAGCCCGCGTCGCGACGGGCCTTTCGTTGCGATCAATTGCGCGGCCATTCCGGAGACCCTGCTGGAAGCCGAACTGTTCGGCTACGAAAAAGGCGCCTACACGGGCGCGCACAAACAGACCAAGGGCAAGATCGAACTGGCTGGCGGCGGCACCCTGTTGCTGGACGAGATCGGCGACATGCCGGTGGCGTTGCAGGCCAAGCTGCTGCGCTTCCTCGAAGAGCGGTCAGTGGAACGGATCGGCGGGCGCGAACCGATTCCGGTGGATGTGCGGATCATCTGCGCCACCCATCAGGACCTGCACACGCTGATTCGTGATGGGCGCTTCCGCCAGGATTTGTTTTACCGCATCAGCGAAGTGAACATCGTGCTGCCGGCGCTGCGTGATCGGGCCGGCGACACGGTGCTGCTCGCGCAACATTTTCTCGAGCAGGCCGCCAGTCGCCACAAGCGCGCCGTTCGCGGTTTTACCGCCAAGGCGCTCAAGGCGATCGCAGCGCATCCCTGGCGCGGCAATGTTCGCGAACTCGAGAACGTCATCAACAACGCGGTCATCATGGCGGAGGGCAAACAGATCGGGCCCGAGGCGCTGCGCCTGGATATCATTGGCGAGGACGTCCTCGACCTGCGCCAGGTCCGTACCGACGCCGAAAGGCGCGCCATCCAGCGCGCCCTGACCAAGGCGGGTGGCAATCTCTCGCGGGTGGCGGATCTGCTCGGCGTCAGCCGGCCGACGCTCTATGATCTTCTGGACAAGCACGACTTGAAAAAACCGGCTGACGTTGGCTGAAGGCTGCGCGTGTCGTTGCACAATCGGGGTAAGGATTATGCGCATGATCGAGTTGAACACGAAGGCCGCGGGCCGCGGCTGGGCGCTGCTCTGCGTCGGCTTGCTGCTGGGCGGTTGCGGCTTGGCCGGTGGACACGGCAGCGTTGCCGCCGGCGCCAAATACCAGGCCGAGGGCCAGTATCGCGCAGCCTACATCGAGGCCAAGAAAGTCCTGCAACGCGACGACAAGAACGGCGATGCATGGCTGCTGCTCGGCCAGGCTTCGCTGATGCTCGGCAATCCCAAGGACGCCCAGGATGAATTGCAAAATGCGCGGGCGAATGGCGTGCCGGAAGCACGCTGGGCGGTGCCCATGGGACGTGTGCTGCTGGTGACGGGCCAGAACGATACCTTGCTCAAGACCTTGTCTGTCGACCAGTCCCTCGAGCCTGCAATCAAGGCGCAGGTGGAGGTGCTGCGCGGCGATGCCTATCGCGCGCAGAAGCAGTTCGACCAGGCCAAGCAGGCGTACGACGCCGCATTGGTATTGGAGCCCAAGCAACCGCGTGCGTTGGTGGGGCTGGCCGAACTGGCGGAGGGTGCGGGCGACAAGGATTCCGCCAACCGCTACGTGCAGCAGGCGCTGGCTGCAGCGCCGGAAAATCCACAGGTCTGGATGGCGAAGGGTGACCTGGCCCTCCTGGGCGAAAATTACGCGGGCGCCGAATCCGATTACCAGAAGGCGCTGGATTTCAAGAACCCCGATTGGCTGCCGCAGGAGCGCTTCTACGCGCTGGGACGCCTGGTGGAGGCCCAGGTCCGGCAGAACCAGTTCGACAAGGCCTTGGCCAATATCCAGACGCTGGAGAAGATGTCCGCGGGACAACCTTTCCCGCACTATCTGCACGGCCTGGTGTTGTACAAGCAAGGGCGCCTGGACGAAGCGGTGGACCAGCTTCAAAAGGTGCTCCAGACGAGTCCCAACAATCCGCAGGCGCAGTTGCTGATGGGTGCGGTCAACTACGCGCAGGGCAACTACGGCCAGGCGCAAATGAACCTCAGTAATGTGCTGGGCTTGGACCAGAAGAATGTGTCGGCCCGCAAAATGCTGGCGCTCACGTTCTACCGCGAAGGCAACTCGCAGCAGGCGCTGAACACGCTGCGGCCGGCGGCGCCGGGCAATGCGACCGACGCCGAGTTGCTGGCGGTATTGCAAAGGGCGGCCGCCGAGAACGCCGGGATACCGCATCCGGCCACCTCGGCGGGCGGAGCGAACAGCCCGGCAGGCACCCAGTTCGCACGTGCCGGTCAAGCGCTCACCAGCGGCAACCAGGCCGAAGCGATCCGCCTGCTCAAGGAGATGCCCGCAAAGGACGCGTCCGATGAGGTGCGACGCAACACCCTCTTGGTCATGGCCTATCTGCGCGACAAACGCCCGGACGACGCGATCAAGACAGCGGCCGATTATGCGGCAAAAAATCCGAAAGACAGCGGCGCGCACCTGCTTTACGGAACCGCACTGATCGCTGCAGGCAAACGCGCCGAAGCCCGCGCGCAGTACACCGAGGCTTACAAGCTGGATTCAAGGAATCTCGCCGCGCTTCTGAGCCTGGGCAATCTCGACTCGCTGGAGGGTCATTACCAGGATGCCGCCGGCCATTACAAGACCGTGCTGGAAAAGGATCCGCACAACGCGCCGGCCATGACCGCGCTCGGCCAGCTCGCCGCGGTACAAGGTGACAAGGCGGGAGCGATCAAGCAGTTGAAGCAAGCCATCGCCGCTGCGCCCAAGTCCGCCCCCGCGTATGTCGCGTTGGTGATGGTGTATAGCGAAGCCGGCCAGTTCGATGAAGCGGTGAACACCGCCCAACAATTGGCGAACGCCAATCCCGGCAATCCGGCGGCACTCAACGCACTCGGCGCGGCCGAACTCAATGCCGGCCATCACGACAAGGCGCTGCAGCCACTGCAGCAGGCCGTGAAGCTCGCGCCGCAAGTGTCGATGTACCGCGTCAACCTGGCGCGCGCGCAAGTGCTCAACAAGGACAGCAAGGGTGCCCAGGCCAACCTCGAGCAAGTGATCAAGACCGACCCCGAACAGTTGCAGGCGGTGACACTGCTGGCATTCCTGAAGCTGCAGAACCACGATCTGCCCGGCGCGCTCGCGCTGGCGCAGACGCTGCAAAAGCAGGACGCCACCAAGGTTGCGGGCTTGACTCTGGAAGGCGACCTGTACATGGCGAACAAGTCCTACGACAAGGCGGCCGCGACTTACCAGCGAGGCTTGAAGATCCAGCACGACCGCCCGTTGGTGGTGAAGAGCTATCTGGCGCTGAACGCATCCGGCGCGAAGCAGCCGGAAGCCGTGTTGCGCGACTGGCTGGCCAAGCATTCCGATGATGCCGCGACGCGCTTGTTGCTGGCGCAGTACTACATGGACCACGCGCAGAATAATTCGGCCGCCGGCCAATACGAAGAGGTGTTGAAGGCACATCCCTCCAGCGTCGATGCGCTCAACAACCTGGCCTGGATTTACACGACGCAGCGCAATCCCAAGGCACTGGCGCTGGCTGAGCGTGCCTACAAGCTGGCGCCGACGTCGCCGGGCGTCATGGACACCTATGCCTGGGCGCTGATCGCCGACAATCGGGACAAGGCGGCCCTGCCGATTCTGGTGAGCGCGGTGAAGGCGGATCCCAAAACACCGGCGATCCAATACCACCTGGCCGTGGCCCAGGCGCGCACCGGCGACAATGCCGGCGCGCGGGCCACGCTGGAAGCGCTGCGGAAGTCCGGCGCGAATTTCTCCGACAAGCCGGCCGCGGACAAGCTGTATCAGGAATTGCACGCCACAACGCGCGGCGGCGCAGGCAATTGAAACCGGGCACCAAGCGGCACGCGTCGCTTCGCGGCGCCGCCGGCGCGCAGCACAAGGACAGCCGATGAAACAAACCGGAGCACGCGGTCAGCAAGGAATCCTCGTCACCGGGGGCGCCGGCTACATCGGCAGCCACGTGGTGCTGCAACTGGTCGAAGCGGGCGAGCGCGTGGTGGTGGTGGATGATCTTTCCACAGGGTTTCGCGAATCTGTGATCGGCGCGGAATTGATCGTCGGCAATGTCGGCGATTGCGTGTTGATGGCGAAGGTGTTGCGCGAACACGCCATCGACACCGTGATGCATTTCGCCGCGCGCACCATCGTGCCGGAATCGATG
>DATNGL010000275.1:0-5109 GCA_035605895.1 Rhodanobacter sp. | reverse complement strand
TTCGCCGAAATACCTGTTCGGCGAAAGCTACGGCACCACCCGCTCGGCGGTGGTGGCCAACATCCTCGAGAACGAGGACAGCGTCGATCTCAACGGCGTGATCCTGCTCTCGCAGATCCTCAATTTCGACACCAGCATCGATGGGCCGGAGTTCAATCCCGGCATCGACCTGCCGTACGAGCTGGGTCTGCCGACCTATGCCGCCACCGCGTTCTATCACCACAAGCTGCCGCAGCAACCGGCGGCGCTGGAGCCGTTCCTGCAGGAAGTCGAGCAGTACGCGATGGGCCCGTATGCGCAGGCGCTGGTGGCCGGCACGCGGCTGGGCGATGCGCAGAAGCAGGCCGTGGCCGAGAAGCTGCACGAGTACACCGGCCTGCCGGTCGCCTACCTGGTGAAAGCGAACCTGCGCGTGAGCGGCGGCATGTTCGAGCACGAGCTGCTCGGCCAGGACGACGAGACCACCGGGCGGCTGGACACGCGCTTCTCCGGGCCGTCGCTCGACCCGCTGAGCAAGGACTCCGAGTACGACCCGCAGTCGTCCTCGATCAGCTCGGCCTACGTGGCGGCGTTCAACGATTACGTGCGTCGCGACCTGAAGTTCGGCGAGCATCGCCGCTACCGGCTGTTCGCCGATATCAGCCATTGGGATTTCTCGCACAAGGCGCCGGGCGTGCAGGGCGAGGCGCTGCAGTCGTCGACCAACGTGATGCCCGACCTGGCGATGGCGATGAAGACCAACCCGAACCTCAAGGTCTACGTCAACGGCGGCTACTACGACCTGGCCACGCCATTCTTCGCGGCCGATTACGAGGACCACCACCTGCCGATTCCGGCCAGCCTCGCCGGCAACATCAGCTATTCGTGGTATCCGTCCGGACACATGGTGTATGCGCACGCGCCATCGCTGAAGCTGCTGCACGACAACGTGGCGCGCTTCATCGGCCAGACCGACAACCTGGGCAGTCGCTGACGCGCGAATCCCCGCGAATCTACCCGTAGGAGCCCGCTCGCGGGCGATGCTCCTGTCTTGATTTTCGTCGGGGCAGCGGAGCAAAAGCATCGCCCGCGAGCGGGCTCCTACGCGGATGGTTTCCGGGTCTGCCGCGGTGCGGTGGACCCGCGCACCACCAGCTCAGGGCTGAAGCCCTCGTTGCCCTCGCGCGCCGGTTCGCCGTTGGCGGCGCGCTGCAGGTCGCCGATCAGCCGTTGCGCGGCGTGCCGCGCGATTTCCTCGGTGGCCTGGCGCGCCGTGGTCAGCGCCGGCCATGACTGCTTGGAGAACGGGCTGTCCTCGAAGCCGGCGATCGACAGCTCGTACGGCACGTTGATGCCGTCCGAATGCGCCGCCGCCAGCACGCCGGCGGCGATCTCGTCGTTGGAGCCGAAGATCGCGCTGGGGCGATCCTTCAGCGCCAGCAGCTTGCGCGCGCCGCGGAAGCCGTCGTCGAAGGTGTAGTCGCCGGGCAGGATCAGCTTGCGGTCGAGCGCGATGCCGTAATCCTTCAGCGCGTCCTCGTAGCCCTGGTAGCGTTCCGGACTGGAACGGTGCTCGCGCCCGCCCCACAGGAAGCCGATGCGCTGGTGGCCGAGCTGGATCAGATGCTCGGTGATCGCGTAGGCGGCGTCGCGATCGTCCACGTAGACGCAGGGATAGCCGTCTTGCGGATCCCTGCGCGCTGAGATGATGCGCATGAACGGAACCTTCGCCTCGCTCAGCCTGCGGATCAGCTCCGGCTGTTCCGACATCGGCGGGGCCAGCACCAGCCCGGCCAGGTGCGAACGACGCACCAGCGCGCTCAGCTCGTCGGCCAGCCGCGGCGAGGACGAATCGCAGGGATGGATCTGCAGGCCGAAGCCGCTGGAGCGACACACCGACAACACCCCGTGCTGCAGGTTGATGACGTAGTGCGCGTTGGGGTTGTCGTAGACCAGGCCGATCGCGTAGGCGCGGGTGCTGCGCAGGCTGCGCGCGGACGGATCGGGCTGGTAGCCGAGCGCGTCGATCTCGCGCTGCACCTTCTCGCGCGTGCGCGCATGCACCGACGGCTCGTTGTTGATCACCCGCGACACGGTCTTCAGCGAGACGCCCGCCCGCTCCGCGACATCCTTGATGGTGGCACTGCGCACCCGTTGAACCTCATGCATCGTGATGTGTATCGCCGCGCGGGAATGCGCGGCGCCGTGCACGCATCCTAGCGCATGCGCCGGGACGCGCAGCCAATCAGGGCTGCGCCTGGCCGACCCGGTGACCGGCCAGGCCGTAGTACAGGATGTACAGGTAGCACGGCACCATCAGCACCACGAATGCAAGCTGGAAGTCGATGTGCTGCTTCAGGTGCACGAACAGCTGCGGCACGATCGCGCCGCCGGCGATGCCCATGATGAGGAGCGCGGAACCCGCTTCGGTGTGGCGGCCAAGTCCCTTGATGGCCAGCGGAAAGATCGCCGGCCACATCATCGCGTTGGCGAAGCCGAGTGCGGCCACCAGGCCCACCGAAACGTAACCGCCGGTGGCGTAGGCGCCGACGGCAAGCAGCACGCCCAGCACGGCGGAGAGCGCCAGGTAGCGCTGTTGCGAGACGAACCGGGGAATCAGCGCCAGCCCGGCGAGATAACCGAGCAGCATCGCGCCGAGGGTGAACGTGGTGAAGAAGCGGGTCTGCCCCAGCGGCAGATGGAAGCCGGCGCCATAGGTGCCGATCGCATCGCCGGCCATCACCTCCACGCCGACGTACAGGAACAGGCACAACACGCCCAGCCACAAGTGCGGAAAGCTGAAGATGCTGCCGTCCCGGTGACCGATGCCGCTTTCGCTGTTCGCGCCGGCGGGCTTGACCTCGGGCAGCGACGAGCGGACCACCCAGATCGCCAGCACCACCAGCAGGCCGGCCATGACCAGGTAGGGGACGTGCACCTTGGCGGCGAACGCGTTGAGCAGGGCATCGCGGGTGGCCGGATCCGGCGCGGCCTTCACCTGCTGATCGATGTCGTCGATGCCGCTCAGTACCAGGGCGCCGAACACCAGCGGCGCCAGCGCCCCGGCAAGCTTGTTGCAGATGCCCATGAATGCGATGCGCTGCGCCGCGCTGTCGATCGGACCCAGGATGCTGATGTAGGGATTGGACGCGGTCTGCAGCAAGGCCAACCCGGCGCCGATCACGAACAGCCCGGTCAGCGCGCCGGGAAATACCCGCGCCACCACGAACTGGCCGAACATCGCCGCACCGATCGCCATCACGAACAGGCCCAGCGCCATGCCTTTCTTCATGCCGGTGCGACGCAGCACCACCGACGCCGGCAGGGCGAGGCAGAAATACGACAGGTAGAACGCGAAGGGCACCAGGAACGCGGACACGTCGCTGACCTGGAACGCCAGCTTGACGAAGGTGATCAGCGGTCCGTTGAGCCACGTGACGAAACCGAAGATGAAGAACAGCACGCCGATGATCAGCATCGGTCCGAGATGGCTGCGCTGGGACGGCGTCGCCGCCAGTGTGGTGCTCATGGATGCAAGTTCTCCCCGGGTCGGCCGTGCCGCTCCGGCAGGATGACCGGGGCAGACAGGAATGTCTCCTTATTCCGCAAAAAGTGCAACGTTGTCAATCCGTGGCTCGCCGGACGCATGCCGCGGCCACCCGGACCGCTTCGCGTGGAACGCTGATCTGGCCGCTTTTGTGGCAACGCATTAGTGCAGCGCGGCTTTGTGAAAATATCGAGCATGGCGCCGCGCAAAGGCGTTTGGCCACCAGTTCAGGTGAAATCGCGGCTTCCCGCGCCGGCCACGCTGCATCGCCGCATCGAAACTTCGCGAAAATGCGCGCAGCCCTGTTGACAACGTTGTCATTTTGATCCCAGACTCGGCCCGCATCTGGCCAAAGCCCGGCCCGCGGCGTGTCCGCGCCAGCCGAACCGGGGCCATGCCGATCACGGGAGATCTCGCAGTGGGGGAAGTCGCCAACCAGCGTCACGCGGAAGCGCCGTCGAAAACGGCGCCTGTCGGCGTGGCGTCGTCAGCAGGCATGTCGGCCGCGTCGGCGCCCGATCCAGGCCAGCCGTTTCTCGCCGCCGATGTCGGTGGCACGCATGCACGCATCGGCCTGGTCAGCGGGCATGCCGATGGCCGCCGCCCGGTCAGCGTGCTGCATTACCACCGCTACGGCTGCGCCGACTGGGCCAGCCTCACCGCGATGCTGCAGGATTTCGTGGCCCAGCTGGCGCACACGCCGCATGCGGCCGCCGCCGCCGGCATCCGCGATTGCGCGGTCGCCTGTGCCGGCTACGTGCTGGACGACGAGATCGTCAACGGAAACCTGCCGTGGCGCGTGTCCATCCGCGATATCCGCGAGGGGTTGGGTATCCAGCGGTTGGCGGTGATCAACGATTTCGAGGCGGTTGCTTACGCTGCCCAGTTCATCGACGCGGACGAAACCCGGCCGATCATCGAGGCCGTGCAGGCGCGGTCGAGCGGACCGAAACTGGTGATGGGCCCGGGCACGGGACTCGGTTCGGCAGTACTGCTGCCGGGCCATCCACGCGCCCAGGTGCTGGCCACCGAGGCAGGCCAGATTTCGCTGGCGCCCGGCAACGAGCGCGAGATCGAAATCCTGCGCGTGCTCGGTCGCGACCGGCCGTACGTGTCGGTCGAGGATGCGCTGTCCGGCCCGGGCCTGCTCAAGCTCTATCGCGCGCTGTGCGAACTGCGCGGCGCCGATCCACGCTGGCTGACGCCGGCCGAGGTCACCGCCGCCGCGATGGCGGGCCAGGACCCGAATGCCGTGGAGACGCTCGAGCTGTTCTGCGGTCTGCTCGGCAGCTTCGTGGGCGACCTGGCGCTGCTCTACGGCGCCAGCGGCGGCGTCTATCTGGCCGGCGGCATCCTGCCGCAGATCCAGCCTTTCCTGCTCGCCAGCACGTTTGCCGAGCGCTATTTCAACAAGGGCGTGATGCGCGCCTGGCTGCAACAGATTCCGGTTCGACTGATCGAGCACGGCCAGCTTGGCGTGATTGGCGCCGCAGGCTGGTACCTGGACGAAGAGCGCGACAAGGGGCAGGGAACATGACATGAGCCCGATCCAGCACCACGGCGCCAAGCCACCCGCAGTACCC
>DATNGL010000274.1:0-2819 GCA_035605895.1 Rhodanobacter sp. | reverse complement strand
GGTGAATTCGTGCTGTTGCCGTGGGTTGAAAGCCACTACCGGCCCATTCCAGCACGCAAGCGACGCCCTGCCGGCATGTGGCAAATCATGCCGATCACCGCTGGCGCCATGGGTCTGCGCGTCGACCGCCACTACGATGCCCGGCTCGACATGCCCGCTGCCGCGCACGCCGTCATGAAGCTGCTGGAGCAATATCACGATCAATTTCACGACTGGCGTGTGGTCGACTACGCCTACAACTCCGGGGAATTCAGCGTGCGCAAGCTCGTTCGGGAGCATGGCCTCCCGGCGGACGAACCCGTGATCCCCGCGTGGCCGGTGAGCAGGATTACTCGCGAACACCTCATCAAACTGCTCGCGATGGCTTGCGTGGTACGAGAGCCGGCGCAGTTTCAGGTGAACCTGCCCGTCCCGTCGGACGCGGAACATCTGGTACAGACGCCGGTGACCGCTTCCATCCCGATCGCCCAGGCTGCCGATCAGGCAGGCATGTCGGTGGACGCGCTGAAGCACCTCAATCCGGCATTCGGCGGCGGCACGATCGACGTTGGCGCCGCTTCGTACCTGATGCTGCCGGCCAGCCATGCCGAACGATTCCGCATGGCATCACGCGGGGCGTCGAACGAGGCAATTCCGACGGGTTCGACTTCCACGCGAATTGCATCCCTGGGAGGCAAAGCCGCCGCACGTCGGCACCGGCGCCAGACCCATGTCGTGAGTCCCGGCGAAAGCCTCTGGCAAATTGCCCGCGAATATTCGACGAATGTCGTCCGCTTGCAACAGCTCAATCATCTGCGTGGCAACGCGATCCAACCGGGCCAGGTGCTGCAGCTGGATGATGTCGACTGAGCAGAAGCCAGGACGAATCCGATTACATCAGGCTCTTGTTGATCTTGATCTTGGTCCTGGACCGGAGCATCTCCAGCAATTCCCGAGTTGCCTCGGAACCATAGGCCTGAGCCATCTGATGGCGCAATGCCTCACGCTGATCCGGCGTCACCTTGGACAGATCGCCACTTTGCACCTTGTCCAGCGCCAGCAGCGCAAAGCCACCGTCGCCCATGTCCACCGCGGCGAATTCCGGTTTGCCCGCTGCAGTCGGATGCGGCAACAGGAACGCCTCCTTCAACAGCGGAGGCGGCACCTGCAGCGACTGTTCTCGCACGGCGTCCGGTACGCTGACGACCGAAGCGCCAAGCGACTTGGCGAGCGCCGGCATCGCCTCGCCCTTGCGCAAGCGCGCCAGCACTTCATCCGCCTGCTTCCTGGCCGCTTCCGCCACGCGTGCTTCGAGAATGCCGTCCTTGATCTTGGCCTGGACTTCCGACAAAGGCTTGACCGCGGCGGGCACGTGTTTCTCGACATGGATCACCACCGAGTGGTCGTTGCCGAGATCGACCAACCCGGAGTTGTTGCCCTGGACCAGAACGTCGTCGCTGAAAGCGGCGGCGACAAGCTTGGGATTGGCGGTCAGGCCCTGACCACCCGTACGCGAAAACAGCGGTGTGGTCTTGATCGGCAGGCCCAGCGCCACCGAGGCCGGTTCCAGCGAGCTCGGGTTCGAATAGGTGTTGTCGGCCATCTTCCCGGCCACGTCGTTGTACTGGCGGTCACGCTGGGCGGTGGTCGCCTCCTTGATCAGCTGATCGCGCACCTCGGCGAACGGCTTGGACTCGCCGCTGCGGATGTCACGCAGCCAGATGATGTGATAGCCGTCGGATGACAATACCGGCTTGGAAATCTGACCCTTCTGCAGCGAGAACATCGCCGAATCGAACGCGGCATTGGTCACGCCCTTTTCGAGCCAGCCCAGATCGCCGCCCTGGCGCTTCGAACCCAGATCCTGCGAATCCTTCTCGGCCAACTTTGCGAAATCGGCCGGGGTGGCCTCGGCCGCGATCTTGTCCGCCTGGGCCAGTGCGGCCTTCTGCTGCTCCGGTGTGGCATTGGCCGGCACGTTGATCAGGATGTGCGAGACCAGCCGCTGCTCCGGTTGCACGAAGCGCTGCTTCTCGTCCTCGTAGCGTTTCTTCAACTCCTCGTCGCTGGGCACGGACTCGGGCTTGAGTGTGGCACTGTCAACCTCGATGTACTGCACCGAGACCTGCTCGGGATTCATGTACTCGGCCTGGTGGGATTTGTACCAGGACTGGATCTGGGCGTCGGTAATCTGCGTGTCTGCTGCATCAGGCTTGGGCAGCAGAAAGTAGCGAAGGTCGCGGCGCTGGGTGAGCAAACTCAGGAAACCGTCGACCCGCGCATCGCCGACGATCGTGCTGTCGGTAATCGCCGACGGCAACAACTGGCCCGCCAGCGACGAACGCATCTGGTCCTCGAACATGTCTGCCGTCTTGCCACTGCTGGCCAACCATGCGCGATAGCTGGTGGGGTCGAATTGCCCGTTCACCTGGAATGCCGGAATGCCTGCAATCGTGTCGCGCAGCGCCTGGTCCGACACGCGCAGCCCCCAGTCTGCATTCGCCTGCAGCAGCAGCTGCTCGTCGATCATGGCGTCGAGCACGCGCAGCTTGGTCTCGGGTTTTTCAAAGACCGTGGGATCGAAATGCTCACCCTGCTGCGTACTGGCCTGCTGGCGCAGCTGGTTCATGCGGTCCTGGAAGGCGCTCTGGCTGATCTCGCGCTTGCCCACTTTCGCCACGAACGTATCGCTGTGCGAAGTGAAATAGCTTTCCATGCCGAACAGCGACATCGCCAGAACGGCGAGGCCGAGCACGATGATGGAAGGCCATCCGTGCATCTTGTTACGCATTGCCTGCAGCATTGCCTACCTTCCCGCAACGTGGTTGAAAGCGCGCGAG
>DATNGL010000273.1:0-9514 GCA_035605895.1 Rhodanobacter sp. | reverse complement strand
TGCTGGCTGCGCATGGGCTGTGCTACGGCAATGCCGGAATGGCCAGGCTGCGTTCGGGATCGCCGGTGGCGCCGGTGCGCAGGTTCGGCGGGATGTGCCCGACGTCGCCGACGGAAATGACCTTGAACCTGCCGTCGGCCTCGACGCGGATCCGGGTGATGCTGGCGTTGCCCACCGACATCTCCAGCCACGCCTGGGGATCGACGCCGAGCGCGCGCACCACCATGTTGCGGATCACGTTGCCGTGGCACACCATCAGGTCGGTCTGTTCGTGACCCGTGGCGGGTTTGAAGTAGCGGGCAAACAGCCGGTCGAGTTGCGCCTTGCAGGCCGCCAGTTGCGCCGGCTTTTCCTGCGCCACGATCTTCGCGCGCCAGGTCGGTGGCGTGCATTCGGCGAGATCGTCGACCACCTCGAAATGCCGTCCCGGAAAATCGCCACCGATGATCGCCGCCGTATCGCGCGCACGTTGCAGCGGGCTCACGTACAGCGCATCGAAACGGGTCGGCAAGCCGGCCAGACGCGCACCTGCCAGGTGCGCCTGCGCCACGCCGATCGGCGCCAGATGCGGCCCCAGCTTCTTGTCGGCGTGCGCATCGGGCAGGTAATAACCATGGCGCACGAGCACGATGGTGCGCGCCGCCGGCGCGGCCACCTCGGCGGCACGCAGCGACCCGATCAGCAAAAGGCAACAAAGCAACGGCAGCAGTCTTTTCATGGAAGTACCCCGGGACAGGCATGGAAGCGACAGGCACCGACGGAATATCCGCGAAAATTCGCGGCGAAGCGAGCACCATGACCCGCGGCAGGCATCGCCGGTGACGGGCCTGCCGCACGCCAACCGCATCGTGAAAGGAGGCTGCATGATCGACCCGGATGCCGTGATCGTGGGCGCGGGGCCAGCCGGGCTGGCCTGCGCGGCAACCCTGTCGCAGCATGGCTTGAAGTCGGTGATCCTGGAAAAGGCCGACGCCATCGGGGCGGTCTGGCGACGCCACTACGAGCGCCTGCACCTGCACACCGATCGCGGCCATTCGGGCCTGCCCGGCCTGCCGATGCCGCGAAGTTACCCACGCTATCCCTCGCGCGCCCAGGTGGTCGCCTATCTGGAAAGCTACGCCGCGCAGTTCGACCTGCATCCCGTTTTCCACAGCGAGGTCGAGCGCGTCCGTCGCGAGGGGTCGCGGTGGCGGGTCGACACCGCAGCCGGCAGCCACGTTGCGCGGGTGGCCGTCATCGCCACCGGTTGGGCGGACTTTCCGCATGCACCGCGCTGGCCGGGCCAGGACGGTTATCGCGGCAACATCATTCACAGCAGCGTCTATCGCAACCCGGCGCCATATGCCGGCAAGTGCGTGCTGGTGGTCGGCTTCGGCAATTCCGGCGGCGAGATCGCGCTCGATCTGGCCGAGGCAGGGATCGACGTGACGCTGGCCGTGCGCGGTCCGGTGCAGATCCTGCCGCGCGACCTGCTCGGGCTGCCCATCCTCAGCTGGGCCATCCTGCAGAAATGGATGCCGCCGCGCCTGGCCGATTTGCTCAATGCGCCGCTGCTGCGTCTCGCCGTGGGTTCCACCCGACACCTGGGCCTGCAGATGGAACGCAAGGGACCGCTGACCATGATCGCCGAGGATGGGCGCATCCCGCTGCTGGATATCGGAACGCTGGCGCGGATTCGCGACGGCTCGATCAAGGTGCGCGGCGGCATCGCGCGCTTCAACCATGATGGCGTGACATTTGCCGATGACGCCGCCGGGCAGTTCGATGCGGTGATCCTCGCCACCGGCTTTCGCCCCGACCTGCGCCCGCTGCTGCCGGAAACGCCGGGCGTGTTCGACGCGCACGGCCTGCCCCTGGTCACGGGCCACGCCACCAGCGAACCGGGGCTGTTCTTCTGCGGCCAACGCGTGGTGGCTACCGGCCAGCTGCGCGAGATCGGCATCGAGGCCACGCGCATCGCCCGCCTGGTGGCCCGACTGCAAGGCTGAAGCCCGCCCGATTTCGCGCAGGACTTCCCTTGGCACGCCGAAATGGCGCTACAGTCGCGCATCGCCGCCGTACCCTCGTGCCTGCCTCGCCTCACAATTGAAAGGGGATGCCATGAATCGCCACACGTCTTGCACGATGCTGTACCTCTGCCTTGCCGCCACGATGGCTTTTCATCCCGCCATCGCGGGCGCGAAGCCCGCAACGAAGGCGCACGGCGCCAGCCTGCTGCGCACACCCGGCGGCACCGATCGTGCCGAAATGCAGACCATGCAGATTGCCAGCCATGGTGCGCTGATGAACGCCCTGGTCTACGTCGCGGCCGGCGCCGGCCCGCATCCGGCGGTGATCCTGCTGCATGGCTTCCCCGGCAACGAGCGCAATCTCGACCTGGCGCAGGACATGCGCCGTGCCGGCTGGGATGTCTCTACTTCAACTACCGCGGCTCGTGGGGCACGCCCGGGGATTTCTCTTTCACCCATGGCATCGAGGACACCGCCGCCGCGCTGGCATACCTGCGCCGGCCGGACGTGGCGAAATCGCTGCGACTGGATCCCACACGCATCGTGCTGATCGGCCACAGCATGGGCGGCTTCATGTCGGTGGAGGGCGCGGCGGCAGATCCGGCCGTCAAGGCCTTTGCCACGATCTCGGCCGCCGATCTTGGCGGACGCATGAAACAGATGCTGGCCACGCAGGCCACGCCGGACGCGATCGCGAAGGTGGCCGCCGCACTGGCCGCCGAGGGCATGGCGCCACTGGCCGGCTGCACGCCGCAGGGACTGGCGAACGACCTCGTGCAACACGTGGCGACCTGGCCATTCGCGGACGAGGTCGACGCACTGAAGAACCGCACTGCCCTCATCGTCACTTCCGACGATGGCCTGGCCGACGAGAACAACCGCTTCGCCGCCGCCCTGCGCAAGGCCGGCGACAGCCACGTCACCACGGCGCACCTGCCCACCGATCACAGCTATTCCGACCGGCGCATCGAACTGTCCAGAGCGGTGTTGAAGTGGCTGGCGGCCTTGCCCAGGTAACCGCGAGCCGTCATGCCGTCCCGCTGCAGGAACACGGATCGGGTCAGCGCAATCCCACCGTGCCGTTCGCGGCCTTGACCAGCTTCGCCGGGTCGTAGCCCACCCCGTCCTTGAACACCAGCGAGACGTTCTCGATGTCGCTGATGTGCTGCGCCGGATTGCCCTTGACCAGTACCAGGTCGGCCGCCTTGCCCACGTCGATCGAACCGATCTCCTTGTCGGCGCCCATGAAGCGCGCGCCGTTCAAGGTGGCGATCCGGATCGCCTGCACCGGCGTAAAGCCGGCTTCCACCAGCAGCTCCACTTCGCGCTGGTCGCCGTAGCCGGCGATCACGCCGCCATAGCCGGTCGGGTCGAGACCGGCCAGCAAGGTGCCACCGGCCTTGACGAAGGCGCGCTCGAAAGCCATCTCCAGCTGGAACGCCTTCGGCCATGGCGAATCCTTCATCGTGGCCACATGCTCGCGTGTCTTCAGGTATTCGGCGCGGGTCTGCGGCAGCATGGCGTCGAGCACGCGCGCATCCTGCGGCGCACGGCCGGGCACGAAGGTCTCGAACACCGGCAGCGTCGACGTCACCGCGACATGCTTCGCCAGCAGATGCCTGATCAGTCCCCGGATCTCGGGGCCATCGACCTTCAGCGTCGCCATGTGCGCGACGGCGGCCTTGGTGTCCGGACAGACATCCGGCTGCTTGCCGGCCGTGAACTCGGTGTCCACGAACAGCCCGTGCTCCAGGTCGTCGATGCCCAGGTCGGCCGCCTCGGTGAAACCGATCGAGCACAGGTGGCCGGTCACCTTGATGCCCCGGGCATGCGCCGCCGCGATCGCCGCCGACAGTTCGGCGCGCGTGATGTGCATGTACGCCTTGAACGAGGTCGCACCCTCGTCCATCCAGTAGTTCACCGTGTTGCGCGCATCGTCCGCATCGACCAGCTCGTGCATCTGCGGCGTGAAGCTGCCCTTGCCTTCCAGATACGGCCCGGTGGTGTGCATCTTGGGCCCGGGAATGCGGCCGGCATCGATCGCCTTCTTCAGCTCCAGATCGGTATACGGCTCGGTGCTGCCGGTGGTGCGGATGGTGGTGACCCCGCCGGCGAGGTACAGCTTGGGAAAGCTCGACGCCTGCTCCGGATAGATCGCCTCCTTCGCCGCCGGATTCACCTTCGGCGCGGGATAGAACATGTGGTCGTGCATGCCGACCAGGCCGGGGATCAGCGTCTGCCCGCTGCCATCGACCACGGTCACGCCTGCGGGCAACTTCAGGTGGCGTTCGACAGCCGCGATGCGCCCGTCACGCAGCAGCACGGTCTGATCCTCCTTCGCCTTCGTGCCATGGCCGTCGATCACCCGCACGTGGGTGATCGCCAGCAGCGGCTCCGCATGCACCACGTAGGCCTGTACCTGTGGCGACAGCACCGGCATCGCGGCGCGGGCCGGCGTCGGCAACGTCGCGACCACGCCAGCGCAGGCGATGGCGGCAACCCATGCTGCACGAACACCACGGCCACTCGATGGGTAATGCATGACAGGTTCCCCCGGACAGGACCGCCGTGAACCACGCTCACGGCTGATCGGCAGTTTCACACGATCGACCGGGGAATGGGCCGTTCCTGGAGTCTGGCTTGGTCAGGCATGGCTTGCCAAATCCATTTGGTCATATATATTGACTATCAATCAAACGGACTGGTTGCCCGGCATGGCCCACAAAACACCCTGGTACGAAGAAGTCACCACACCCGCCCTGCTCCGCCACGCGCGAACCACCTACGGCACGGCGATGCGCCAAGCCCTGGCCACGGCAGGTTACGACGACATCCCGAAGAATGGCCTGTATCTCATCGGCGGCATGGCATTTCAATCGGAGGACATGCCGCTGGGAAATCTGGTCAGGGACCTGCGCGTCTCCAAACAGGCCGCCGGCCAGCTTGTCGACACCCTGGTCACGCGCGGCTACCTGCAGCGTGCCGTGGACGAACAGGACCGCCGCAAGTTGACCGTGACCTTGACCGACCGCGGCCACGGCGCCGCGGCCGTGCAGACCGAAGCGCGGAAGAAAATCGACGCCGAACTGCTCGCACGCGTCCGCCCGGCTGACGTGGACATCACCCGCAGGACACTCGCCGCCCTGGTCGAGATTGGTCGACACCGCGAGGCTGACGACGCCTGATCACGCCTTGGCAACCCGCTTTCAAGGCGGTGCGGCCTGAGCTGCCTCCCCATGGCAAGCCCTCCCGCATCAGGAAGACGGCGTCATGCCATCCAGCTCGGCAATCACACCGGCGTCCAATCGAAGCTGCGCTGCCGCCAGGTTCTCGCGCAAGTGCGTGGTCGACGAGGTGCCGGGAATCAGCAGGATGTTGGGCGCACGGGCGAGCAGCCAGGCCAGCGCCACCTGCATCGGCGTGGCATCGAGACGCGCGGCCACATCGGACAGCGTCTGCGATTGCAACGGAGTGAAACCGCCGAGCGGGAAGAACGGCACGTAGGCGATGCCTTGCGCGCCGAGCGCATCGACCAAGGCATCGTCCTCGCGATGGGCCAGGTTGAACTGGTTCTGTACGCAGACCACGGGTGCGATGCGTTGGGCCTCGGCCACCTGCGCGGCGGTGGCATTGCTCAGGCCCAGATGGCGGATCAAACCCTGCTGCTGCAGCCTGGCCAGTGCGCTGAACTGCGGCTCGATCGATCCTTCGGACGGTGCATGCACGTCGCCCATGATGCGCAGGTTGACCACCTCCAGCACGTCGAGGCCGAGATTGCGCAGGTTGTCGTGCACCGCCTGCTCCAGTTCCGCCGGGCTCTGCGCGGGGTTCCACGAGGCATCGTCACCGCGCAAGGCACCGACCTTGGTGACGATCACCAGATCGTCCGCATACGGGTGCAGCGCCTCGCGGATGATCCGGTTGGTGACGTGCGGGCCGTAGAAATCACTGGTGTCGATGTGGTTGACGCCAGCTTCCAGCGCCGCGCGCAACACCGCCAGTGCGGCAGCGTGATCCTTCGGTGGGCCGAACACGCCGGTGCCGGCGAGTTGCATGGCGCCGTAACCCATGCGGTTGACGCTGCGGTCGCCGAGCGAAAACGTACCGGCTTGCTTGAGGTGGCTCATGTCTTTCTCCATGGGGTTATCGAAAGGGGACAAACGAACTATAGGCGTGCACTCCCTGCCCGATAATCCGTCACACTCCGCACGGGCTGTACGGAGACCCGAACAGTGACAACCGACATGCAGGACCTTCTCGCCTTCCTGGCCGTGGTGCAGGCCGGCGGCTTTCGCGAGGCGGCACGCAGCGGCAACGGCGCGGCCTCGCAATTGAGCGATGCGGTGAAACGCCTCGAAACACGCCTCGGCGTGCGCCTGCTCCATCGCACCACGCGCAGCGTGTCGGCCACCGAGGCGGGACAACGCCTGGCCGAACGACTGGCGCCGGCGCTGGCCGAAGTGCAGGCCTCGCTCGACGTGGTCAATCATTTCCGCGACAGCCCTGCCGGCACGCTGCGAATCAACGTGCCGGCCAACGTCGCGCACACCGTGCTGCCGCCGATCATCACGCCGTTCCTGAAACGCTACCCCGAGATCCGGCTGGAAGTGATCGTCGAAGACAGCCTCGTCGACCTGTTGGCCGCCGGCTGCGACGCCGGCATCCGCTACGACGAGCGCCTCGCGCAGGACATGATCGCCGTACCGATCGGCCCGCGCACGCAACGACTTGTCACCGCCGCGGCGCCTGCCTACCTCGAGGCGCACGGCCGCCCCGAACATCCGCGCGACCTGCTGCAACATGCCTGCATGCGCGGCCAGTTTTCCGGCGGCGCGATACCCGTGTGGGAATTCGAGCGCGACGACGAGATCGTGCGCATCGACCCGCAAGGCCCCCTGCTCGTCCGCACCGGCGCCGCCTTCGACCTCGCCGTGCAGGCCGCCATCGATGGCCTTGGCATCATCCACCTGTTCGAGGACTGGCTGCGCCCGCATTTCGAAAGCGGCGCCCTGGTGCCCGTCCTCGAACCGTGGTGGCAAAGCTTCAGCGGGCCGTTCCTGTACTACTCCGGGCGCCGCCACCTGCCTTCCCCGCTGCGTGCATTCGTGGACTTTGTTCGCGAGACCTGATCCACGCCGAAGACACCGCGCTTCCCTGGGCTTCTTCCATACCGGCGCTGCTTGCCTGGTCGTGATTTCCTGCTTCTGCCTGTCGGCTTCGTCCCATGGCGCTCAAGCCCTGCGCAATTTTTTTCGTTCCCCGCACCTGTAACCCCGGCAGGGTTCGAGACGAATCAAGAGAAGCCCGTTCCTTTCGTCGAAGGAAACACCGGAGTACCTGCGTCCATGAAAAGCCTGCTGCTTGCCCGATGGGCTCCCCTGCCGCTACGCCTGATCGTGGGATATGGCTTCATGGAGCATGGTTTCGCCAAGATCATGCGCGGCCCGGATATCTTCGCCGCCATCCTGCAGACACTGGGCGTGCCCGCACCCCATCTGATGGCGTGGGCCACCATCCTGGTGGAAGTCTTTGGCGGCCTGGCCATCCTCCTCGGCGCATTCGTGACACTCGCCAGCTTGCCCATGGCGGTCGTCCTGCTGGTCGCGATGTTCACGGTGCACCTGCCGTACGGGTTCAGTTCGATCAAGCTGCTGGCGGTGACTGCTGCCGGCGCGCAGTTCGGTCCGCCGGGATATGAGTGCGACCTGCTCTACCTCGCCTGCCTGGCGGCTCTTGTGCTGGGTGGTGCGGGTCCACTGGCCATTGATGGCCTGATCGGGAAACGGCTGAATACACCCGATCACCCGAGTCAGACCACGGCCTGATACATCAGCACCGCGCCGATGACGACAAGGCCCACGTGAATACATCGAAGGAACGAATGGCCATCCAGACGGCCGTTCGTCACCCGGCCAAGGAAGATCGCCACAAGCACAACCGGCAAAGCCACAAGATAGTAACGAGTTACCTCGACCTTCCACAGCCCGGCCAGCCAGTAGCCAGTCATCGCCATCAGGCTGGCCGGCAGGAAGTAGCCCTGAAGCGTCGCGCGAAAACGCGCCGGCGACCATCCACGCAAGCTGCCGTACATCACCAGTGGCGGTCCGTTCATGCCGTAGGCTCCGCCCAGTACACCGGCGGCAAGGCCAAACGTCCAGGCCCATTTGTCGTCCGCGAACGCAGCTCGCTTGTGGCGCAGCAGCGAATACGACGAAAACAAGACGATGAGTACGCCCAGGCAGGCTTTGACAATCGCCCCGTTGACCCTGCTCAGTAGAAGCAAACCCAACGGCGTCCCCACCAGCGTCGACAACACGAGCCAGCCGGCGCTGCGCAAGTGCACGTGACGCCAGTCCTGTACGAGAACAACCAGCGCAACGGTGATCGAAATCAGGACCGCCACGGGCGCCGCCACGTCCACCGGCATGATCAGCGCGAGCAGCGGAACGGCAACCAGCGCCTCGCCAAAACCGAATGCCGAACGTATGAACGTCGCAAGAAACAGCACCGCCATCACATAAACCGTGGGCCAGCTTTCGATCATGTCGTCCAGGTCATTTCTGCGTCGGCCAGCGACGGATGACACAGGCGATTGACGCTACTCAAGCCCTGATCCTCGATTCGCCGCCGGCGACACGAGACCTGACTGCTGACACTCCCCGCCACTGAACGTAGTCGCCATCCAGCTCCCGAGACAGCTTCTCGTGTCTGCGATAAAACGCACGCCACTCGCGCCACACAAAGTATGCCGCGCCAATCACGATCGCAGTCAGCAGGAGCACCGCACATATCTGAAGAAAGAGAACGGCTCTTCGAGAATTCACGAATTGAGCCGCAATCATCAACGGCAACCACGACACTAACGCTATCCCAAATGCCATACGCTCAACGGACCCGGGCTTGTCATGGGCAACGTTGTTGGCGTGATCGGCGATCCTCTCTTCGATCAGAGCGTAGGTAAGTGCCTCGTTCGTCATAAGCGTCCCTGCGAAAGTTGTGGCACGTTCAATCATCACTCAACATCCGGCGTACAACGAGCAGGCAACAAGCGCCACATACCCTCATCATTTCCGCTAACCTGGTGCAGGGGTGACGGCATGGCGTATTGGTGGGTCAACCACAAACAGACGCGCGACCACGAAGTTCGTGGCGGCTACCTGTGGTCGCCCTACCGAAATACGAACGGCGCCTTCAACCAGACCTACGAGAACATGAAGCTCGTTCGTCCGGGGGATATCGTGTTCTCGTATGCACATGGCCGCATCGGCGCCGTGGGCAGAGTCACCGAAGCCGCTTCACCCAGTCCCAAGCCGATCGAATTTGGCGACGTGGGCGACTATTGGGCGCACGAGGGCTGGCTGGTCGAGGTGGACTTCAAGCCGGCGCACCGTCTGCTGCAACCCAAGGATCACATCGAGTCCATCGGTCCGATGCTGCCCGACCGCCACTCGCCCTTGCAGAAGAACGGCAACGGCAATCAGGGCTGTTACCTCGCCGGCATCTCC
>DATNGL010000272.1:0-2043 GCA_035605895.1 Rhodanobacter sp. | reverse complement strand
GCGATCGGCCAGGGCTATGCCGACGACAAGCACATCTGCGTCTACGGCGGCAGCTTTGGCGGTTACTCCTCGCTGATGCAGCCGATCCTCGCGCCGGGCCTGTACCAGTGCGCGATCGACTATGCCGGCGTGGCCGACTGGGCGATCGGGATGGAATACAGCGACACCAGTCACTTCACCATCGGCAAGACCTATTTCGCCAACGCGATCGGCGACGTGGCGGCCGCCCGTGCGATCTCGCCGCTGTACCAGTTGGACAAGTTCAACGTGCCGGTGCTGATCGCGCACGGCAAGGCCGATCCGCGCGTGCCCTTCCGCAACGCCACGGCGCTGCGCTCGGCACTGGACAAGGCCGGCAAGCCCTACGTCTGGCTGGTGAAGCCGAAGGAAGGCCACGGTTTCTACAGCGAGGCGGATCGCACCGACCTGCTGCAGCACATGCAGGATTTCCTGGCCAAATACCTGGGCGGCTGAAACGAACCTCGGCGCGGTTACAAGAACACGGGCCGATCCGGCAATTCGTCCGGGTCGGCCTTGTCGTTGCCGGGAAAATGTTTCAGCAACAAGGCATGCGTGGCGGCAATCCCGGCGAGGCTGCCCTCGCGCCATTGCTTGCACGCATAACTGTCACGCATGCGCGAGCAGATCGCTTCCCATTCGCCCGGCGCCACCCGCGCGGCGATGCCGCGGTCGGCCACGATCTCGATGCGGTGCTCGGCGAGCAGCACGTACAGCAACACCCCGTTGTTGTGTTCGGTATCCCACACGCGCAACTGGCTGAATGCCTGGCGCGCGCGGGTCGCGGCGTCGAGCCCGCCCAACACCGCGAACGGATCGAGCCGCGACTCGATCGCCACGCACACCTCGCCCTTGTGCGTGTGTTCGCCGGCGGCGATCGCGGCGGTGATCTCGTCCAGCAAGGCGGCAGGAAAGCGCCGCCGCAACTGGAACCAGCCTTCGAACAGATTCGCCAGCAGGCGTTGCATGCGCGCCATCTCACCAGCTCCCCGAGGCACCGCCGCCGCCGAAGCTGCCGCCGCCACCGCTGAAACCGCCACCACCGAAACCACCGCCACCACCGCCGAAGCCGCCCCCGCCAAAACCGCCGAAGCCGCCCCAGCCGCCGCCACCGATCGAGCGCCCGGCCCCGCCCGGCAACAGCATGAACACGCCCCCCATCACCGCGCCGAGCACGCCGGCGCCCGCCGAAACCAGCAGCCACAGCAGCCCACCGATGATCGCGCCACCCACCGGGGCGCGCACCAGCGCATGCGCGCGGCCGAGCACGCCGCGCAGGAAGATTCCCGCAAACAACGCGATCACGAAGACGCCCTGGAACCCCGGACCATGTTGCTCCCGCGGCGCGCCACGCACCGGTGCCGGCAACGGTTCGCCCTCGATCAGCTGGGTCAGCGCACCGACCGCGTCGCCAATGCCGCCGAAGTAATCGCCGCTGCGGAATTTGGGCGCGATGTACTCGCGGATGATGCGCGCATTGGCCGCATCGGGGATCGCGCCTTCCAGCCCGTAACCCACCTCGATGCGCACGGCACGATCATTTTTTGCGATCAGCAGCAGCACGCCGTCGTCGGTGCCCTTGCGGCCGATCTTGTTCGCCTCGGCGACCGCCAGCGAATACTCCTCGATCGGCTGCCCGTCGGTACTGCCGACCATCAACACCACCAGCTGCGCACCCTTGGCCTGTTCCAGCGCCGCCAGTTGCGCATCGAGCTGGTCGACCTGGGCCGTCGTCAGCGTGCCGGTAAGGTCGGTGACGTGCCGCGCCAGTTTCGGCACGGCGGCATCCGCGTGCAGCAGCGCCGGCAACAGCAGCAGCGTTGCCAGCATCGGCAGCAGGCGACGGATCACCTCAGTGCGCCGACGCAGCAGGCGCCGGTACGTTGTTGCCGAAATCCACGGTGGGCGCGGTGGAAATCGCCTTCTCGTTGTCCACGCTGAAATTCGGCTTGACCGTGTAACCGAACATCTTCGCGGTCAGGTTGTTCGGGAAGGTGCGGATCATCGCGTTGTATTCCTGCACCG
>DATNGL010000271.1:0-3866 GCA_035605895.1 Rhodanobacter sp. | reverse complement strand
GGCCCCGGGTCGGCTTCACATCGGTTGTTGTGCATGTCCGCCACGTGCGGAAAGCCTCGAGACCATGTAGCTCTCCCACCTGATCCATCTTGGATCAAGGTCGTTTGGTGGGCAGCGGCATCGCGGTTGACGCCACTTCTTCCCGCCCCGTTCGTCCCGCGATGAACGGGGCGACTTTTCGATGGAGACGCTCGAAACGTGGACGCCACCGCCCAACGACACGAGCTTCGCCAGCGCCTGGCCGCCCAGCGCCGCGCCCTCACCCCGCCCGAACGCATGAGCGCCGCGCAAGGCCTGCGCCGCAGCCTCGAGCAATTGCCCGAATACCTCACCGACGCGCGCGTGGCCGGCTACTGGGCCAGCCACGGCGAGCTGCCGCTGAACCTGGTGATCCCGCCGCTGGCCGCACGCGGCCAGCAGTTCCTGCTGCCGGTGACCGGCAAGGGCAAACGCCTGCGTTTCGCGCCATGGCAATCCGGTGAGGAGGTGCAGCCGAACCGCTACGGCATCCCCGAGCCGGTCGCGCAGGATGAGCTGCTGGAACCGTTCCAGCTCGACCTGGTGTTCGTGCCGCTGCTCGGCTTCGACCGCCACGGCAACCGGCTGGGTCACGGCGGCGGCTACTACGACCGCAGCTTTGCCTTCCTCAACGAACAGGTGCGGCCGACCGAACCGCTGCTGGTCGGCATCGCTTATGCCTTCCAGGAACTGCCGCAGGTCGAGGAGGCCGCGTGGGATGTCCCGCTCGACTTCATCGCCACCGAGCGCGAACTGATCGACTGCAACCCCGGGGTAAATGCATGAAGTACTGGCTGATGAAATCCGAACCCGAGGCATTCTCGATCGACGATCTCAAGCGCAAGAAGCAGGAAGCCTGGGACGGCGTGCGCAACTACCAGGCGCGCAACTTCATGCGTGACAGCATGCGGCCCGGCGACAAGGTGTTCTTCTATCACTCCAACTGCGCCGAACCCGGCATCGTCGGCATCGCCGAGGTCGCCACCGACGCTTACCCCGATCCCAGCCAGTTCAACGCCAAGAGCAAGTATTTCGATCCCACCAGCAAGCGCGAGGAGCCGCGCTGGATGCTGGTCGACGTGAAGTTCGTGAAGAAGCTCAAACGCACGATCACGCTGGACGAACTCAAGGGCCACGAGGCGCTGGATGAAATGCTGTTGTTGCGCAAGGGCAACCGGCTGTCGGTGATGCCGGTGGCTGCCACCGAATGGCGCTATATCCTCACGCTCGAATAGCCTGAATCAGTCCCGCGCCGTATCCATCCACTGTCCAGGCAACCTCTTTCCGGAACCGATGTCATGAGCAACGCCAACGAAAAACGCCAGGCCGGTGAGGCCGCGATCCGCTATGTCGAGGACGGCGCCATCGTCGGCGTCGGCACCGGCTCCACCGTGGCGTATTTCATCGATGCACTGGCCGATCTGAAGGATCGCATCCAGGGCGCGGTGTCCAGCTCGGAACAATCCACCGCGCAGCTGAAGAAACTCGGCATCCCGGTGCTCGACCTCAACGCCGCCGGCCCGCTGACGATCTACATCGACGGTGCCGACGAGTGCGATCCGTACAAGCGGCTGATCAAGGGCGGCGGCGCGGCGCTCACGCGCGAGAAGATCGTGGCGGCGGCGAGCGAGAAGTTCGTCTGCATCATCGACTCCAGCAAGCGGGTCGACCTGCTCGGCAAGTTCCCGGTGCCGATCGAGGTGATCCCGATGGCACGCAGCCTGGTCGGCCGCGAGATCGTCAAGCTGGGCGGCAACCCGGTGTGGCGCGATGGCGTGGTCACCGACAACGGCAACTGGATCATCGACGTGCACGGCTGGCAGATCATCGACCCGGTGGAACTGGAGGGCAAGCTGAACCAGTTGCCCGGCATCGTCACCGTCGGCCTGTTCGCACGCCGGCCGGCCGACGTGGTACTGGTTGGCGCGCGCGAGATGTAAATCCACCGAGCCAGCCGCGCTCAGCAAAACGGCCCGCAAGGGCCGTTTTGCATTTCAACAGCGGGCGGCGCGAGGAACGCGCCTGTCCGTGATCAAACCGACGACATTGCCTTGCTCGACTTGCCCAGCTTGATGTGCCGCCCCTTGAAACGCGCCTCGCGCAAACGCTGGGTGTGGGATGTGAGGATGTCGCCGCGGGTGACGATGCCCACCAGCTTGCGCGGATCGTCCTTGCTGACCACCAGCAGCCGCCCGACGCTTTCGGCGACCATGTGATCGGCGGCATCACGCAGTGAATGGTTTTCATTGACTGCAACCGGTGCTCCCGTCAGCAACTCACCCAGCGCCAGCGTGTAATGCCATTGCGGGTCGAGCAGGGTACGTCGGGGCAGCATGCCTTTCACGTGCCCCTGTTCGTCGATGACAGGATAGCTCCGATGCTGGGTATCGGCAGATTCCTCGGCCAGCCAACGCCGCACTTCCGCCAGTGTCTGGGTCGTTTGCAAGGTCGCCACATCGCGTGAACACACCGTACCCACGCTCACTTGTTCCAGGTAATCGGCCGCGTATTCCGACGGGACGCGCACACCGCGACGGGCGATTTTCTCGGTCATGATCGTGTTGCGCATGATCAGGGCCGAGATCAGGTAGGCCGCGGTGCAACCACCAAGAAGCGGCAGCAGGCATGCCGGTTGGCGAGTGGTTTCAAAGGCGAACACCACGGCCGTCAGGAGTGCGCGCGAGGAGCCGGCGAAAATAGCCGCCATGCCCACCAGCGCAGCGATGCGTGGATCGATGTGGAAGCCGGGCAGCAGATGGTTCAGGCCGATGCTAAGCACGGCACCGAGCGAGCCACCGATCATGAACAGGGGCGCCAGCGTGCCGCCGGACGTCCCGCTACCCAGCGCGATCACCCACGAAATGAATTTCAGCGCACCGAAACTGAGCAGCATGGCGAGGCCCCAATGTCCCTGCACCAGCGCGTCGATGTTGTCGTAACCCACGCCCAGCGTGCGTGGCTCGATCCAGCCCACCACGCCGGCCACCAGCGCGCCGATGACGGGCCACCACATCCAGTGGATCGGCAGCTTCTCGAACAAATCCTCGACGCCATACACCGCCTTGGTCACCCCCACCGAGGCGAAACCCACGAGGCCGCCGATCACGACGAAGCTGATCAGCGCCAAGCCACCGGACTGCAGCACTTCGGGCATCGGGAACACCGGCGCGGCGCCATAGGTGGCATAACGCACGCCGACCGCCGTTACCGTGGCCAGTGCCACCGGAATCAACGAGCGCGGACGCAGTTCGAACAACAGCAGTTCCACGGCGAGCACCAGCGAGGCCACCGGCGCGCCGAACACCGCCGCCATGCCTGCTGCCGCACCGGCCGCCAGCAGCACCTTGCGCTCGTTCGCGGTGACGCGCAGGAGCTGGCCGATCAGCGAACCCAGCGCGCCGCCGGTGGAGATGATCGGGCCCTCGGCACCGAACGGACCACCGGTACCGATCGCGAACGCCGAGGAGACCGGCTTCAGCCACGTGATGCGCGCAGGGATGTTGGATTCGTTGGTGAGGATCTGTTCCATGGCCTCGGGAATGCCATGCCCCTGGATGGCGCGCGAACCCCAGCGCGCCATGATCCCGGCGAGCAGACCGCCGATGGCGGGGATCAGGATGACCCATGCGCCAAGGTGGTTGTCGGCCGGCGACAGCACGAACGAACCGGTGCGTGCCGTGGGCCCGATGACATCCGATACGCGACCGTAGAAGCACAGGTCGGTGATCAGGTTGATCATCAGCATGAGCAGTTGCGCAACGTAGGCCGCCGCGACACCAAGCACCACCGCCAGGACGCTGATCAGCAGGATGCGGTGGTTGACCAGGGTGGACTTGCGCGGCATGCGC
>DATNGL010000270.1:0-3786 GCA_035605895.1 Rhodanobacter sp. | reverse complement strand
GCCCGGGATCCATTGCGGGTACAGCAGGGTCAGCGGACCCGGCCGGGCCGGAATCACCTCGTGCACGCGGAAGATGCGATGGGCCAGGTCGGTGGCGTCCACCGTGATCTTCAGGCTGCCCTGGTACGGCACATTCTGCGGCGCCGGGACATCGGCGATTGCGCTGAAACTGGCCAGGGCGAAGGCGCTGGCGGCAAGGGCGGCGGCGAGACGGGTGAATTTCAAGAGCGACTCCAGGGGAAAGACGAAGGGGCGCCGCGGGCCGATGGCAGCGGTACCGCGGGTATCGGTGACCCTGCCGGCGGCCGGAAAGGAAGGGCTGGCGCAGGCCTTGCCTGCACCACGCACACCCGGCGGGGTCCCCGATGCTAGTGGGGAGAGCCCGCACGAAACCCCTGCCGAAGGTCATGCCCGGAGGCGCTGCGCCCGGCCGGCCGGCCGGGCGCGGCCTCTTGGCATCCATCGTGCATCACCCAGCCATCATCCCTGCCACCCTACGTGCCGCGCCCGCATGCAAGCCCCGTCCAGCCACTGGCAACCACCCGACGACGCCTCGTTCCGCCGCGACTACGCCGGCTACCTGGCGCAGCGCATGGGTCCGATGATCCATGCGCTGATGGTGGTGGCGCTGTGCTCCTGGCTGCTGGGTGTGGTCGTGCGTGGCCTGTTTGGTGCAGGGCCCGCACAATTGTTCTGGCAGCTGGTACCGGCGGCACCGCTGTTGCTGGTGATCATCGCCGTCCGGGAATGCCGCGAGCCGCTCACGCTGAGGATGCTCACGCTGTTGTGCGTGGTGCTGCTGGAGATCGGCATCAATCTCACCGGCATCGACTACCACGCCGGCAACGGACACGGGCCCTTGCCAGGCCTGCTTCTGCCGGTGGCTTCGTCGGTGATCTGGTTCGGGCGCTGGGACTTTCTGGTGGCGATGGCGTTGTGCGCGCTCGGCCCGCTGCCCGTGCTGCTGCACACGGGCGATGGCGTGCAGGTACTGCAATACGCGGTGTACATGGCGGTTTCCCTGTCGCTGGCGACCGTCCTGCGCGCCTTCATGGCGCGCACCATGCTGGAGCAATTCAAGCTGGAGCGCCTGCTGCGCGAGCGTGCGGAAACCGACGGCCTGACCGGCCTGCTGGTGCGCAACCGCTTCCTCGATCTGGGCCGCGACGCGCTGCAGGAAGCCCACCGCGGGCAGCAGCCCGTATCCATGCTGTTTCTGGATGCCGATCACTTCAAGCGGATCAACGACGAGCATGGCCACGCCGCGGGCGACGCCGCCCTGGTGGCGCTGGCCGCACGCCTGCGCGGGCAGGGGCGCAAGGGCGATCTGATCGGCCGCATCGGTGGCGAGGAATTCGCCATGCTGCTGCCCGGCGTCGAGCACGAGCAGGCGCTGGCGCGAGCCGAGCAACTGCGCTTGGCGGTGCGCGGGAGCCACCACCCGGGCGGCCATCTGAGCGCCAGCATCGGCGTGGCGACCTGCCGTCCGGACTACTTCGACAGCGTCGAGGGCCTGCTGGCGCGCGCCGACCAGGCGATGCGCCAGGCCAAGCGCGACGGCCGCGACCGGGTGGTCACGGCAGTCGCGGCGGGCTGAGCCGACTCAGGATTTCCCGGCAAGCTCGAGCTTGCTGTGCCGCATGCCGTAGGCGAAATAGATCACGCAGCCAAGCACCATCCAGATCATGAAGCGCTCGTAGGTGATCCACGGCAGGCCGTAGATCAGCACGGCGGAGAACAGGATGCCCAGCGGCGCGGTGAACCACACCGCCGGCGTGCGGAAGTTGCGCTGCAGGTCGGGGCGGCGCACGCGCAGCAGCATGATCGAGCCGCAGATGATGATGAAGGCGCTGAGCGTGCCGATATTCACCAGCTCGGCCACTTCGCCGATCGGCAGCAGGCCGGCGATCAATGCGGTGAACAGGCCAAGGATGATGGTCGGCCGCGCCGGCGTGCCGAAGCGCGGGCTGACCCTGGCGAACCATGCCGGCAGCAGGCCGTCGCGCGCCAGCGCAAACCAGATCCGCGCCGCGCCCAGCATGAAGGCGAACAGCACGCTGGTGACGCCGATCACCGCGGCGATCGCGATCACGATGCTGAGCCAGTGCAGGCCGATCGATTCGAACGCATCGGACACCGACGCGTCGCCGCCGAGCGTGCTGTACGGCACGATGCCGGTGAGCACCAGCGACACCGCGATGTACAGCACCATCGCGATCGCCAGCGACAGCAGCACCGCGCGCGGCAGGTCGCGCTGCGGGTGCTTCGCCTCTTCCGCCGCCGTGGTCAGCGTGTCGTAGCCGAATACCGCGAAGAAAACCACGCTGGCGCCGGTCAGCACGCCCTGCCAGCCGAAGTGGCCGAGCCCGGTCGTCGCATCGACGATGCGCGCGGGAATGAACGGATGCCAGTTCGCGGTATTGATGTAGAACACGCCCACCAGCACCACCAGCAGCACGCCGATCACCTTGATCGCCACCACCGCCGTGTTGAAACGCGCGCCCCATTCGGTGCGCACGGTCAGCAGCACCGCCACCGCCACCGAGACGCCGGCGGCGATCACGTTGAAACGGTGGCCGTCGCCGGGAGCAGCGATCGCGTGGCCGCCATGCACGCCGAAGACCTGCTGCAGGTAGTACTGCATGGTCTGCGCGCTCATGCTCTGTTGCGCCCACTCCGGCAGATGCACGCCGGCGGAGTTCAGCAGCACCTGTACATAGCCGGACCAGCCGATCGCCACCACCGCGACCACCAGCGCGTATTCCAGCAGCAGATCCCAGCCGATGACCCAGGCGACGAACTCGCCGAGCACCGCATAACCGTAGGTGTAGGCGCTGCCGGTGACCGGGATCAGCCCGGCGAACTCGGCGTAGCACAGCGCAGCGCAGGCACTGCCGAAGCCCGCGATGAGGAAGCTCAACGCGACCGCCGGCCCCGCATTGGTGGCCGCCTGCTGGCCGGCCAGCACGAAGATGCCGACGCCGATGATGCCGCCGATGCCGATCGCGGTGAGCTGCCACAAGCCCAGCACGCGGCGGAAATCCCCGCGCGAGCCCACCTCCGCCTGCAGCTGTTCGACCGACTTGTGGCGCACCAGTTTGCCGAAGAAACCCATGTGGAACCCCCCTTGGAATCGGCGCCCAGCATAGCAAGTCGGGCGCGTTTGACCACAAGCGGGCCTTTGATCAGCACGTTATGGACGTCCAGACGTCCATACGGAAGATCTTTACGGAACGCCAGCGCGGCCGGAATCAAGGCCATTCGAGCCGGCGATGACAGGCCGGACGGCCACGCCGCCGCTGATTTCCGCGCGTGCTGCAGCGCACCTGTACATGGCACCGGCCGACGGGCGAACATACGGCCACGTATCCGGCAGCCGCTTGCGGCGGATGCCACCGCCATCCGACCAGGGGAACCCGCCTCATGCGCATCCGTCGCCACCGACTCGCCGTCGGCATTGCCTGCGCGCTCGCCGTCTGCGCGCCCGGCGCCATACCCCTCGCGTCGGCGCAGGAGGCCGCCCCGGCGCCGGCCAGCTCTGCCGTCCACGCCACCGAGCTGGGCAAGATCACGGTCACCGCGCAGAGTCGCAGCCAGGAAGTGCAGGATGTGCCGATCGCGATGGCCATCGTCACCTCCAGACAGCTGGGCGTGATCGCCGCCACCGACCTCAGCCAGACCAACCTGTTCGTGCCGGGGCTGGTGGTCGACGGCAGCGACCCGACCCAGCCGACCTACCGCCTGCGCGGCATCGAAACCAACGACTTCGGCATCGGCACCGATTCG
>DATNGL010000269.1:0-6085 GCA_035605895.1 Rhodanobacter sp. | reverse complement strand
GGCTCCTTGGCTCGACCGCAGGCGGAAGCTTGCCACCGATCGCGCAACATGGCGTGACGAAGACGAAAAGGGGACGCCAGCGAACCGTCGGCCTCAGCCGGCGCGGTTCTGCTCGACGTGGGCGGACAGGTTGCGCAGGCTGGCGAAGATCTGCCGGTTGTCCGGGTTGTCCGAGCGCAGCTGGAATCCGTATCGTTTGGAGACCGCCAGCGCGATCTCCAGCGCGTCGATCGAATCCAGCCCCAGCTCGCCGCCGAACAACGGTGCATCGGGGTCGATCTGCTGCGGATCGAGGCTGTCGAGATTCAGGCATTCCACGACCAGGGTGGCCAATTCGTGCTGCGCCGCTGTCTGTTCCGCCATGCTCGATTCCGTACGCCAAGTGCATTGCCTCCCCCCGGTGGCAGTGGCGGCGGAGTGTAACATAGCGCCCTTGTCGTTCCCGGTTGTCGAGCATGGTTCAGGGATGTGAAACCCCGCAGATTGAAGCGCAGGTGCGGCGGGCACCGCGGGTGTCCTATCGCATGGCGCAGGCGACGACCGTGCTGGACGAGCCCGGAACCCTGGCCGTGTTCGATTTCTCGCGCACCGCCACGGCCAGTGCCGACCCGCGTCATCTGCAGGTGGCGCTGGACAGCTTCGATGAGCCGGTACCGCTGGAGCTGTGGCAGGTCGACGCGCCGGTGGACTGCGGCGTCGAGGGCGCACTGCGCTGGTCGGCCGGCGGCGGCTGGCTGTTTGCCGCGATCGAACTGGACGAGCACGCGCATGGTGGCGCTTGCGCCACCGCGAAGCTGGCCTACGAGTTGCTGCATCGCTTCGTGGACGCACGCGGCGCCCAGCATGTGTTGCGGGTGTGGAACTACCTCGGCGCGATCAACCATGGCGAAGGCGACGCGGAGCGCTACAAGCGTTTTTGCGAAGGTCGCGCCGCCGGCATGGGCAACTTCTTCGCCGAGGGTTTCCCGGCCGCCACCGCGATCGGCCACCGCGACGCGACGCCGCGTCTGCAGGTCTACCTGCTGGCCTGCGACCGGTCCGGCAGCCGGGTGGAGAACCCGCGCCAGGTCAGCGCCTGGCGTTACCCGCGCCAGTACGGCCGCACCGCACCCAGCTTCGCCCGCGCGATGATCCTGCCGGCCCGCGACGCGCTGGCGATCTCCGGCACCGCCGCGGTGGTCGGCCATGCCTCAGCGCACCAGGACGATCTGGATGCCCAGCTCGAAGAGACCCTGACCAACCTCGAGGCGCTGCTGGCCAGCGCCGGCATGGCTGCCGGTTTCGATACCCGCTCACCGCTGAAAACCTATGTACGCCACGCTGCCGACGCCCCGCGCGTGCGCAACTTCCTGCAGCGCCGCCTGCCCGGCGTGCCAGTGCTGCTGCTGCACGGCGACATCTGCCGCAGCGAGCTGCTGGTGGAGATCGACGGCTGGCGTTACGCCTGAAGGCCGGGATTCGGGATTCGGAAAAGCGAGGGTTTGCGCGTCGCTTCTGACTAATCCCGTATCCCGAACCCTATTTCCGATTTTTCACCGGCCGCTTCCAGCCCTCGAACGTCTGCTGCCTGCCGCGCGCGACCGTCAGCTGTCCCTCCGGCGCGTCGTGCGTGATCACCGAACCGGCGCCGATGGTGGCCTGCGCGCCGATCGTCACCGGCGCCACCAGCGCACTGTTCGAGCCGATGAAGGCGCCGTCGCCGATGCGGGTGACGAACTTGTTCACGCCGTCGTAGTTGCAGGTGATGGTGCCGGCGCCGACGTTGACGCCGCGGCCGATCTCGGTATCGCCCAGGTAGCTGAGATGGTTGGCCTTGCTGCCTTCGCCGATGCGGGTTTTCTTGATCTCGACGAAGTTGCCCACGTGCACGCCGGCGGCGAGTTCGGTGCCGGGGCGCAGTCGCGAGAACGGGCCAATCGTGCAAGGGCCGTGGGTGACGACCCCGTCCAGGTCGCAGTGCGAGTGCAGCACGGTACCGGCGGCCAGTCGCACGTCTTTCAGTCGCGTGAACGCGCCGATGCGCACGTCGTCACCGAGCATCACATGGCCTTCCAGGATCACGTCGACGTCGAGTTCGACATCACGGCCGGCCTCGACCATGCCGCGCACGTCGACCCGCGCGGGGTCGGCCATGCGCACGCCGTCGCGCAACAGGGCGTGCGCGGCACGACGGCGGAACGCGGCCTCCAGTTCCGCCAGTTGCACGGGGTCGTTGGCGCCGGCCGCTTCGACCGGATCGGCGCACTCGACGCTGAGCGCGCCACGGCCCTCTTCGGCGGCCATCCGGAACACGTCGGTGAGGTAATACTCGCCTTGCGCATTGTTCCGATTGAGCTGCTTGATCCAGCCACGCAGGGCCAGCGCCTCGGCGACCAGGATGCCGGTGTTGACCAGGTTCACCGCGCGCTGGCCGGGGTCGGCATCCTTCTCCTCGACCACCTCGCGCACGCGGCCGTTGCCATCGCACAGCACGCGGCCGTAACCCTGCGGGTCGGCCAGCCGCGTGGTCAGCAGGCTGAATTTTCCCTCCGCCTCCAGCAACTGCTGCAGGGTCTCCACCCGGGTCAACGGCACGTCGCCGTACAACACCAGCACCCGTGCCACGCGCGGCACCTCGGCCAGCGCCTGCTCCACCGCGTGTCCGGTGCCCAGACGCTCGGCCTGCAGCACCCAGCACAGGTCGGACTGTTCGGCGAACGCCGCCCGCACCTGCTCGCCGCAGTGGCCGTAGACGATGTGGATGGCGGCTGGCTGCAGCGTCCGCGCGGTGGCGATCACATGCGCCAGCAGGGGCTTGCCGGCCAGCGGCATCAGCACCTTGGCGCGATTCGATTTCATCCGCGTGCCGGCACCGGCGGCCAGCACGATCACATGCAGGTTTGCGTCGTCCATCTCGACCCCGTTTGTCGTTCAATCAAACGGGACGAGGATACATCGTGCGCCCGGGTTCAGGGCTTGTCGGCGACGGCGACCCAGCCGCGGCGTGCAGGCCTCGACGAAGGCGTTGTGCAGCACGTTGATGACCGCGGCGACGGCGACGGTGCCATTGATCCCGCTGACCCCGTCCCGCCGCATCGGCGTGAGCCGTTTCAGCTTGCTGCGCCAGTCCACACCCTTGCCGCTCCGGGCATCGCCCTCGCCATTGCCGTCGACGAAATTGACCACGGGGCGAAAGAACGCAATCTTGCCGCGC
Organism: Rhodanobacter sp.; assembly: GCA_035605895.1. Lineage (GTDB taxonomy): Bacteria > Pseudomonadota > Gammaproteobacteria > Xanthomonadales > Rhodanobacteraceae > Rhodanobacter. The sequence goes on along the minus strand of DATNGL010000269.1, from coordinate 2,892 downwards.
CGCAGGCCGTGGGTCAGCGCGCGCCAGCTCAAGTCGATATCGGTGCGTGGCGCATCCAGCCGCGGCACCGGCACCTTGCCCGATGTTCGGGGCGCGTCGTGATGCGGGCCCGAAGCCCATCGGCGCGCGGCCGCCCCGCTGGTTCGGCCCCGGATCTTACGGCGAGCCGACTGCGTCCACGCCCACGACGGGCTTGCCCGCATGGCACGCGAACCGGAACACATAGAACCGCTTGAATGGCTCGTTCGCGCTGTCCACCACATGGCTGTTTCCATCGACATCGGCGGCCCAATGCGTCACCTGCAAGGGGTTGAAGCGCCATCGCATGGCCGCCGCCTGAGCGGCGAGGAAATACTGGTGCCAACGCGGCGTCGCGGCGGCATCGTCGATGACAGCGCCCACCACTTGTTCGACGCGCCCGGCCCGATTCACGTCCACGCGCGCCTGCACCTCGACCGGTGGCGGGCAGGCCGGCAGCAGCGACTCCGGGTAACCGGGCGGATTGCGTTCGATGGCGGTTCCACCGCTGGAAATGTCTCCCATCGGCAACGGGTAGTGTTTCATCGCAACCGGCCTGACCACATGGCCAGCATGGTCCGGCCCGGCGGCACCGATCCGCATCCCCTGCCCGGCACAACCGGCCAGCAACAGCAGTGCGGCGCCCGCCCGCAGTCGTCGCGCCACCCGGAATGCTCTTGTCGAGCGGATGCAAAGGTGTGCCGACACCCGGAACATATCCATGAACTGCCGCCATCCTGGCTTCATGACACTCCATTCCGCCGACGCGTGATCGGCGGCGTCTGGAAATGACTCCCGGCCGCCTTGTTGCTGGTCACCGTCGCCTTGCCGCCATGGCATGCGAAGCGAAACAGGTAAGACAGACTGAACGGGCGCGTCTCGCTGACCACCACCGGGTCGCCAGCAGCATCGAGCCCATCGTGCTGAATCTGCAGAGGGTTGAAACGCCACCGCATGACGGCCTTGCGCGTCGCGAGCATGAACGGCCGACGTTGCACCCCGGCCTGTGCCTCATCAACGACGCGCACGTCGCTGACCCTGCCCGTCTTGTCCACGACCACCAGTGCCTGCACCTCCTCGGGTGGTGGGCAAGCGGACAATAGGGCGGCCGGATAGACCGGCGTGACACTCCCGGCGAGGTTGGCGCCGGTGGCTGTGTCGCCGGTCGCCAACCGGTAGCCTTGGCTGGCATCAGGCGCCTTCACCGCCCACGATGCGTCCCCGGTTGCGGGCGGTGGCACGGTCTGCCGCATCGCGCAGGCGGCCAGCAACAGCATCGAACCACTGCACAGGTAACGCAGACGAACAGGCATCGTCGTCATCTGTGTCGCTCGGGCCGATCGGGAATCCCATGCTGCCGCAGCCTTGCCGCCGCTACAAGGCATCGTCGCCTGCCGACGCGGCCCCGCGGACGGCGACATCGGCGCACACGAAACCTCAACGCAGGCCGTGCCAAGCTACGCTTCGGCACCCGTGCCGAGATCGAGGTGGATCATGAAACGCAAGACTGGATTGAACCGACGCAGCATCGTTGCTCTTGTCGCCATCTCCGTGTGGACGGCTGGCCTCGCACCGGCCCTGGCCACGGCGCCAGCCGCGACGCAAGCACCCACTTCAACGGCATCCGCTGCGGATGCCCGGGTGTCGGTCAATTACGTCAATCCGGAGAACTTCAGCGAGGCGCGCGCGTTCGGCCAGCAGGACCGCTACAACGACGCCAACTATCTGGAGTCCCTGAAGAGCCACCTGATCAAGCGGGCGACGCGGATGCTGCCACCGGGCGACCGGCTGGAAGTCACCATCAGCGACATCAAGCTCGCCGGCGGCTACGAGCCCTGGCACGGCCCGAACTTCAGGTACGTGCGTTTCATGAAGGATGCCTACCCGCCGCGCATCGACCTGACGTTCCAGCTGGTCGACGGCAACGGCAAGCTGCGGCGCGAGGGGACACGCAAGTTGCGCAATCTCGGCTACCTGCAAAGCGGCCTGGCGATGCCGACCGATACCGACCCGCTGCGCTACGACAAGGCGCTGATCGACGGCTGGCTGCGGCGCGGCCCGGAAAAGCTCTAGGCATTCCCTCGGCACCGCGCGATCCCGAGGTGGCGAGGATCCGGCTCTGTCGCCGGAATCTGGTCAGTGCTTGAGGTTCTTGCGCAGCCGTTCCAGCGCCTGCAGCTGGGCCATGGCCTCGGTCAGCTTGGTCTGCGCTTCGGCAATCTCGATCGCATCGGTGCGGTTGGCCAGCGCGTCCTGTGCTTCCTTCATGGCACGCTGCGCCGAGGCCTCGTCCAGATCGGCGGCGCGTGCCGCGGTATCGGCCAGCACGGTGACTACCTGCGGCTGCACTTCGAGGATGCCGCCGGACACGTAGAACTGCTGGCGCTCGCCACCCTCCAGCAACACGTCGACGTGACCGGGTTTCAGGCGCGTGATCAGTGGCGCATGGCGGGGCGTGATGCCCAACTCGCCCAGCTCGCCGGTCGCCACGACCATGGTCGCATCGCCGGAGAAGATCTCGGCCTCGGCACTGACGATGTCGACGCGGATGGTTGGGGTCATGATGCTTGGTCTCGCTGTGCTCGACGGGGAACGGGGAACGGGGAACGGATGATGTGCTTCTGTTCCCCGTTCCCGCTTCTGAAGATCAGGCCGCCTTCTTGGCGCCCATCTCTTCGGCTTTCTTGATCGCCTCGTCGATGCCGCCGACCATGTAGAACGCCTGCTCCGGCAGGTGGTCCACGTCGCCGTCGACGATCATCTTGAAGCCGCGGATGGTTTCGGCCAGCGACACGTACTTGCCCGGCGCGCCGGTGAACACCTCGGCCACGTGGAACGGCTGCGAGAAGAAGCGCTCGCACTTGCGTGCGCGGT
>DATNGL010000268.1:0-11192 GCA_035605895.1 Rhodanobacter sp. | reverse complement strand
TGCTCAACCTGGGCTACTTCGGCGTCGAATTCGCCGTGGCGCTGGCGATCGGTTCGGTCTCGCTGTTTGCCGACAGCGTCGATTTCCTGGAAGACGCCTCGGTCAACCTGCTGATCCTGCTCGCCCTCGGCTGGAGCCTGAAAGCGCGGGCACGCGTCGGCATGGGGCTGGCCGGTATCCTGCTGGTACCTGCGCTCGCCACGCTGTGGGTGCTGTGGAGCAAAATCCAGTTGCCCGCGCCGCCGGCGCCGCTGCCGCTGACCATCACCGGCTGCGGCGCAATGCTGGTCAACTTCGGCTGTGCGATGCTGCTGATGCGCCACCGCCATCAGGGCGGCAGCCTGACCCACGCTGCATTCCTGTCGGCGCGCAACGACGTGTTCGCGAACATCGCCATCGTGATCGCCGGCGCGGCCACCGCGATGACGCACGCCGCCTGGCCCGACGTGGTCGTCGGCGCGGGGATCATGCTGATGAACGCGGATGCGGCGCGCGAAGTCTGGCAGGCGGCGCGCAGCGAACATCGCGACGCGGGCGCGGCGCGCACCTGAGCCGAGCCAGTAGGGACGCCGCGTCCTGTTTGCCGGATAATCGCGCCTTCGTCCACCTTTCCACGGAGTCATCCATGCGCTGGCTGCTTTCCCTCGTCACCCTCTGCGGCCTCGCGGCCTGCACCGCCACACCGCCGGCACGTGCCAGCGGCCATGTCGACAAGCTCGCCACCATCGACACTAGGGTCGGCACCGGCGCCGAAGCCAAGCCCGGCATGAAGGTCACCGTGCGCTACACCGGTTGGCTGTACGACGACAGCGCCAGGGACAAGCACGGCAGCAAGTTCGACAGCTCGCGCGATCACGGCGAACCGTTCTCGTTCGTGCTCGGTGCGGGCAACGTGATCGAGGGCTGGGACCAGGGTGTGGCCGGCATGCGCGTGGGCGGCAAGCGCACCCTGCTGATCCCGGCTGCGCTCGGCTATGGCGCGAACGGCGCCGGCGACGACATTCCGCCGAACGCCTCGCTGGTATTCGACGTGGAACTGCTGGACGTCAGCACGCCCTGAACCTCCGCCCACGCGCGACCCGAAATCCCGCAAGCGGGCTCCTGCCAGGGTGCGCGCGTGGTCACTCCCCGCGGGCCGCCGCTTCGCGCCCCTGCTGGCGAATGATCGCCTCCTCGCGCGCGTCGATGATCGACTGCATCACGCTGTCGACATCCGCGATGCGTTCGTCGAACTCGAACTGGCCGGTGAGCTCGGTATCCGGGTGCAGCTCGCCCAGTTCATACAACGCCCACATTTCCTCGCCGTAGTGCGTATCCAGCAGTTCCGGCGCGAAGCGCGACAGGCTGATGCTGATATTGCCCACGTCACGGCGCAGCATCGTGCGCGCATTGTTGTTGCCCGACGCACTGACTGCCTGCGGCAGATCGATGATCACCGGACCGTCCGGCCCGACCAGCACGTTGTATTCGGACAGGTCGCCGTGGATCAGCCCCACGCACAGCATGCGGGCGACCTGCTGCATCAGGAACCGGTGGTAGCTGCGTGCTTCGACGGCCGACAGCTCGACCTCACCCAGCCGCGGTGCCGAATGGCCGTCCGCATCGGTGACCAGCTCCATCACCAGCACACCGTTGAAATAGCCATACGGTTTGGGCACGCGCACGCCGGCGGCGGTGAGCTGGTACAGCGCGTCGACCTCGGCGTTCTTCCAGGCGGCCTCGGCTTCCTTGCGGCCGAACTTGGTCGCCTTGCCCATCGCGCGCGCCTGCCGGCTGCCGCGCACCTTGCGGCCTTCCTGGTATTGCACGCGCGCCTGGAAACTGCGCTGCGCCATGTCCTTGTAGACCTTGGCGCAGCGCACATCCTCGCCCGAGCGCACGACGTAGACCGAGGCTTCCTTGCCGCTCTTCAGCGGTCGCAGCACCTGGTCGATCACGCCTTCGTCGATCAGGTCCTGCAGGCCCTTGGGGGTTTTCATGCGCGGGGAGCTTCGACAGTTCGTGGAATAACCCCCATTATGGCCGATCGGCGGCCCCGCCCGGGCGTTTCCGCTCAGCCCGCCGCCAGCAGCCGATCCCGCGCCGCCGTCGCGATCCCGAAGGAATGCCGCCGCGCCGCGTGGTCGAACACGTTGGCGGTGACCATCAGCTCATCCGGCCGATGCCGCGCCACGAAGGCCGCGATACCGTCGGTCACGGTGTCGACACCGCCGACCACGGCACAGGCCAGTGCGCGTTCCACCATCAGCTTTTCCGGCGGCGTCCAGTACGACTCGATGTCGTCGATCGGCGGCGGGATCAGCCCCGGCCGGCCGCGGCGCAGGTTGATGAAGCTCTGCTGCTGGGTGGTGAACAGGCGTCGCGCCGCGGCGTCGCTGTCGGCGGCGACCACGTTCAGGCCGAGCATCGCATACGGCTGCTGCAGGCGTGCGGACGGCTGGAAATCGCGCCGGTACAGCGCCAACGCCTCGTCCATCGCGTCCGGCGCGAAGTGCGAGGCGAACGCGAACGGCAGGCCCAGTTGCGCCGACAACTTCGCGCTGAACAGGCTTGAACCGAGCAGCCACACCGGCACTTCGATGCCGGCACCCGGCACGGCACGCACCGGCTGGCCGGGCGTGGCCGGCTCGAAATAACCGAGCAGTTCCAGCACGTCGTGCGGAAACGCATCGGCGCCGTCGAAATAGCGGCGCAACGCCCGCGCAGTGGGCTGGTCGGTGCCGGGCGCACGCCCCAGGCCAAGGTCGATCCGCCCCGGATACAGCGACGCCAGCGTGCCGAACGCCTCGGCCACCTGCAGCGGCGCATGGTTCGGCAGCATGATGCCGCCGGCACCGACGCGGATGGTCGAGGTGCCGCCGGCCACGTGGCCGATCAGCACCGCCGTCGCGGCGCTGGCGATGCCCGGCATGTTGTGATGTTCGGCCAGCCAATAGCGCCGGTAGCCGAGTTGCTCGCCCAGCTGCGCCAGGTCCAGCGTGTTGCGAAATGCCTGGCCGGCATCGCTGCCTTCGGTGACGGGGGCCAGGTCGAGGATGGAAAACGGAATCATCGCGCATTCCTGCCAGAAAGGTCGGACACACGATGTGGGGACGCATCGGCGAATTGCCACCGGCTGCAGCGCCTACAATGGCGCAACCTCACTCCGTGCCACCTCGATGACCGAAGCCATCCGCCTCGCCAAACGTGTCGTTGCGCTGACCGGCTGCTCGCGCCGCGAAGCCGAGCAATACATCGAGGGCGGCTGGGTGCGGGTCGACGGGGTGGTGGTGGAAGAGCCGCAGTTCATGATCGAGGCGCAAGCCGTCGAACTCGTCTCGGGCGCCACACCGACGCCCGCCGAACCGGCCACCCTGGTGCTGCACAAGCCAGCCGGTTGCAACCCGGAAGACGCTCGCAACCTTGTCACGCCAGCTGCGCGCTGGTCTGCAGACCCTTCCGGCGTGCGGCCGCTGAAACGCCATCTGCAACGACTGGGCGCACCGCTGCCGTTGGCGACCGAAGCCAGCGGGTTGCTGATCTTCACCCAGGACTGGCGCGTCACGCGCAAGCTCGGCGAAGACATCGACCGCATCGAACAGGAATTCGTGGTCGAAGTGCGGGGGGAGTTGATACCGAACGGCCTGGCCCTGCTCAACCATGGCCTGCAGTTCAACCACTACGCGATGCCGCCGATCAAGGTCAGCTGGCAGAGCGATAACCGCCTGCGCTTCGCGTTCAAGCGATTGCAGCCGGCGCAGATCCGACCCATGTGCGAGGCGGTCGGCCTCACCGTACTGGCGATGAAGTGCCTGCGCGTGGGCCGCGTTCCCCTGGCGAAATTGCCGCCCGGCGAGTGGCGTTACCTGGCACCGAACGAGCGCATCTGAGCCGGCCTCACCCGCGCCGGCGAAAACGCATAAACTTGCCGGGTACCATGTATCCATCCAACCGATCGCACCCAGGAGAAAAGCATGAGCAAGGGCATGGATTCGAAGAAAAGCGAAAAGAAGAAACCGGCCAAGACCATGAAGGAAAAGCGGGCCGCCAAGCAGGAAAAGAAGAAGAGCAAGTAAGCCTGCGAGCCGTCACGCACCGCAGCTCGAGATGGCACGGTGTCGACGCGGCAACCTTCGGTCAGCAAAACCCGGCGGCTTACCACCACGCCAGCGGATCGGCCGCCGGCAGCTCCTCGCAATCGGCGCCGGCGGATTTGCTGTCCTGACCGACACACAGCATGAATTTCCCGGGCAGTCCGGCAAGCTGCCTGCTCGCGCCGGTGGCCACGGCGAACTGTCGCGCGGCATCCGGCGCGCATGCCGAAGCGGTCGTCGCGCGCGGCCGTGGCGCGCTGCAATCGTGCACCAGCAACCGGTAGTGACAACTCCCGCTTGCACTGCGAATGCAGGTGACGTCGACGATGTCGGCGATGATCCGGGCCCTGCTGTAGAGCACGTCGACGCCATTGACGGTCGAACGGCTGACGATGGTATGGCTGCCAGCGCCGTCGACGCCGAAAAGCGCCAGCACGAAGCAGATCAAGGCAATGAGGTAGTGCATGGTTCACCTTCCTGTCGTCCGGACCGGGGCGTGACGGCTACATGTTGCGAAACAGCGTCATGAACGGTTGGCTCACGCTCAAGGTTTCCGGTCGATCGCGCAGCCGCACGATGCCCTTGCCGGTGTCGTCGCGGGTGACCGCGGCGATGGCCTTCATGTTGACGACCGTGCCGCGATGGATCTGCTTGAACACGGCGGGGTCGAGCACCTCGAGCAGTTCGCGGATCGGCGTGCGCAACAACGCCTCGCCTTCGGCCGTGACCACCGTGGTGTATTTGTTGTCCGCGCGGAAATAGGCGACGTCATCGAGCAGCACGAGCCGGGTCTCGCGGCCGGTGCTGGCGGTGACCCAGCTCAACGGCGGGTCCCGGCGCGACGACCACGATTTCGTGCCGAGTCGCCTGACCAGCTCGGCCAGCCCCGCGGCGCCGTCCTGCCCCGCGGCGATGCGGGCCTGCACGCGCTGCACGGTCGCCGCGAGCCGGTCATCCGCAATGGGTTTAAGCAGGTAGTCGATCGCACCGCGCTCGAACGCATCGATCGCGTACTGGTCGTAGGCGGTGACGAATACCACCTGGGTGGCGGGACAGGCCTCGGCCGCCGCGGTGGCGACTTCCAGGCCGGTCAGGCCGGGCATGCGGATGTCGAGAAAGGCCACCTCCGGTCGATGCTCGACGATCGCCTCCAGCGCACTGGCGCCGTCCTCGCACTCGGCGACGATGTCCAGTTGCGGCCAGGCCTTGCCCAGCGCAGCCAGCAGGGACTGCCGCAGCAGCGCCTCGTCTTCGGCAATCACGCCCTTAGCCATGGGACGGCTCCTCGCTGTAGTGGTCCGGCACGGTGATGGTGGCGGCGACGCCCTGCGGGAAATTCGCGGCGATCACCAGGCTCGCCTGCCCCGCGTAGATCAGCTTCAGGCGCTCGCGGGCGTTCTTCAGGCCGATGCCGATGCCGCTGGCTTGCGCGTCGAAGCCCTTGCCGTCGTCCGCCACGGTCACCGCCACCCGTCCTTCCTGGCGGCGCGCGAAGATCCACACCGTGCCGTCGCCTGGCCGCGGCTCCAGGCCGTGCTTGATCGCGTTCTCCACCAGGGTCTGCAACAGCATCGGCGGCAGCGGCGTGGCGAGCAGTTCGCCGGGTACGTCGATCTGCAGACTGAGGCGTGCGCCCATGCGGATCTTGAGGATTTGCAGATAGGCGCGGGATCGCTCCAGCTCGTCGCCAAGCGTCGACAGTGCGCGGTCGGTACGCGGCAGCGAGTGCCGCAGATACTGGATCAGGTGGCCGAGCATCGCATCGGCGCCGGCCGGGTCGCTGCGCACCAGCACCTGCGCGCTGGCCAGCGTGTTGTAGAGGAAGTGCGGTTCCACCTGCGCCTGCAGCAGGCTCAGCCTGGCGATCGCCAGTTCCTTTTCCGTCGCGGTCTGCGCCGCCGCCGCCTGCTCGCCACGGCGGCGCGTGGCCACGCCCTGGGTGACGGCACGGGCGATCGCCTGGATATTCTCGAGGTTGACGCCGTCGTCGACCTGCAGCCAGTCGCTCCACGGCGCACTCTGCGGTTCGCAGACCAGGCTGAAACTGCTGCTGCCGTCGCCACGGCTGACGGTTGCCAGGATCCGATTGCGCTGGCTGACGATCCAGCGCATCGGGTTGTAACGACCCAGCTGGGCGAGGTCGTACGGGTCGGCGTAGGTGGCGGTCGCGCGTATCTGCAGATGGTTGCGCGTGCTGTCGACGCGGTCGACCCCGGGCAGCTCGCGGATCGCGGCGTCGAGCAGGGCGAACGCCTCCTCGGCCTCGAACGGCACCTCGATCTGCCGCCGCTGTCGACTGGCCAGCGCCGCGGAACTCAATTTGCCGGCGATCATCCGCACCCGCACCAGGTGCGAATGTGCGCGGATCACGACGAAGATGATCGCCACCAGCCCGAGCAACTGCACCAGCCTGCCCAGCGGCGACCAGATCCAGTCGACCAGCAGGAAGGCCACCAGCACCAGCAGGTACCAGGCGATGATGAGGCGGGCATGGAACAGCAGGCTTCTGAACACGGCGACGGTTCCGCTGGTTTGGGATCGCGATCGAGAATAGTGGTCACCGCACGGGAAATCCCCCGCCGCTCGACGAAACCCCGCTGCCGCCGATGGAAGGTCGCCCTAACAGCGCGAAGCCGGCCGCCGCGCCCGTTCCACGCAAGAGACCGACGGCGTCAAGGCAGGTCCAGCCGCATCGGCTGCACGACCAGGCCGGTGTCTTTTGCCTTTAGCGGGCCGCTCGGCACGAAACCAAAGCGACGATATACCGGCACCGCCATCGCCGACGCATTCAGCGTGAAGTGGCGGGTACCCGCGCGCCGCTGTGCATCACGCAACGTGCGCTGCCACAGCTGTCGCGCGATGCCGCAGCCGTGCCAGCGCGTGCTCACGAAGAACTGGAACAGGTGCGAGTCGTCGCGCATCGCCGCCACCCCGACCACGCGCCCGTCGTCCAGGCAGGCCAGATGAAAGCGCTGCCCGTCGATGATCTCGCGGCGTATCGCCCAGGCCCGCATGCCGGCCAGCAAGGGGGCCGCCGCCGTGGCCGGCTGCCCTGGCAGGATCCAGCGCCGGGTCGTCCGCCGCGCCAACTCGCCGATGGCGCGCGCATCCTGCGGCTGGCCCAGGCGAAAGCGGATGCACGACAGCGGCCTCATGGGTCCGAACGAAACACCAGGCTGCAGCAGGTCACCGCGCCCTCGGCCTTCTGCAGTTCGGATACATCGACGGCGATCACCTTGAAACCCGCATCGAGCAGCCGCTGCCGCGTGCGCGGGAAGCTGGCCGGCATGATCAGCGCGTCACCGATGCGCAGCACGTTGGCCGCATGCGCCTCGTCCGGGTCGACCTCGATGATGCGGAAATCCGCGAGGCGCTCGCGATCCACCCAGGCGGGTTGCAGCAGCACGCTGTCATCGGACAGCGCGGTGACTGCCGATTTCAGGTGCAGGCACTGGCGCATGGCCACGCCTTCCACCGTGTAGCCATGCGCGGCCAGCAACTCGCGCAATTGCGCGATGCCGTCCGGGTTGCTGCGTGCCGACTGGCCGACGTAGAGCGTGCGACCGATGCGCAGCACATCCCCGCCATCCAGCGTGGCGGGTGCCTCGATCGCTTCAAGCGGCCGGTAGTGGCGCAGCAGGTCGGCGACACTGGCCACTTCGGGGCGTCGTGACGGGGCGCCCGGCCGGGTCAGCACCGCCATTTCGTCCAGCACGACCGCGACATCCTCGACAAACACCGAGTCGGGCAGCTCGGCTTCCTCCGGCAGCACGGTCACGCGGCAGCCAGCGGATTCAAGCGCACGCAGGTAGTCGTGGTGCTGCGTGCGGGCAAGCGCGATGTCGATGCCCGTGCGCGCGATGTGCGACAGCTCGCAGCGGTCGAGGGATGGGCTGACGGCGCGGGTGATGGCGTTCCACATGGACGATTCCTGCTCGCTTCGCGACGTGCTCACGATTCGGGGTGGCGGGCGCGCCAGGCTTGCAGCGCGCGTTGATAGCGTTCGAGCGCTTCCTCATGGACGTCGTAGACACAACGCACGCAGCCCTCGCCGCAGCAATCGGCCGCGTCCGGCTCAGGCGGGGGGCGCGGTGCGGGATCGGCCGGATCATCGTCCGGCGGCGCGGGAACGCTGGGTTTCACGACATGCTGTCCGGCGTGGCTTGATGGAGGCGACGACGGGATCGCCTCCATGCCCGATGGTGCCGTCGGCGCCTGCAAAGCTCAAGCCTGCCGCATGTCGCAGCGCCCTTCGCGCGGTTCAGCCCGTCGCTATTTCGCGGGCTTGCGGAAACGGTAGACGAACTGGTCGGTGTGACCGCGTATCGACTTGTCGAACACCTTGTCCGTGTGCGGATCGGCCGGATTGCGCAGCGCATTGCTCTCGCCATCGAACACGAAGCCGGCCGCCTCCACTTCGCGTTTGACCACGGCAGGATCGATCCGGTGCAAGGTGTTGGTGTCGGCAATGCCGGAGCCGGCGGGAGCCACGTGATCGATCACCACGAACAGGCCACCCGGCTTCAGCGCATCGTAGACCTGCTTGTCGAACCGGGCCATGTCGACGGGGCCCATGAACGGATCGTGGTAATCGTGATAGTTCTGCGAGGTGAACACCAGATCCACCGGCGCCGGCACGCTCAACTGCGCCGCCGGCTGTTGCAACAGGCTGACATTGGCATAGTGCGGCGTGGTCACCAGCTGCTGCCAGCTGGCCAGGCTCTTGGTCGCGAATTTCGCCATCTCGTCCGGCCAGACCGTGTAGACATGTCCCGTCGGCCCCACGATGGCGCTGAACACGCGCGTCCAGTAGCCGCTGCCGGGCACCAGTTCCAGCACCTTCTGGCCGGGTTTGACCTGGGCGAACGTCATCACCTGGGCGACCTTGCGCCGCGCATCGTCGTGCCTGTCCGCCTCGCGGGCCGGGTCGTCGACACCTTTTTGCACCGCAGCAGTGATCGCGCCACTGTGCAGATTTGCCACCTGGGCGGGCGCGGCGGCAGGAAGGGCGAGGGTCAGCAACAGGGCTAGCATGGTTGGGCGCATGGCGTACTCCAGTGGCGGGCATGACTCGGCAATTGTGCTCCCGTTTTCCGACGATGGCACTGTGTCGCCCGGCACAGGCGAACTTGGCGGCCTCGGGTACCGTGAAGGGTGCAGTGTGCGTCTCGCTGCGGTAAAACTCCGCAGGTGCCCCGCAAGATCACCGGAGAGTCCCGTGCGTCCTACCCCGATCCTGATCGTCCTTGGCTGCATCTGGTTGGCCTCCCGGTGCACGGCAGGTCATGCGCAGTCGGCTGCAGAATGGCAGGCCCGGCAGGTCGAGGCGGCGCAGAAGTCGGAAGCCATCATGCTCGACGCCAACAAGCGGGCGAGCCTGCTGGCCCAGTTCCAGGTCATGCGCTACGCGTACATCGGAAACAAGGATCCCGCGTTCCAGATCATCTTCGGCCAGTACCTGAGCTGGTACCAGAGCTTCATCGGCGACTACCAGGACGCGGCAACCAGCTTCTCGATCAGGCAGGTGGCATTGCCGGATGATCGCCCGTCGCCACTGGACAACCCCGAATTTGGCGCCGAACCGGCATTGACCGCCATCCCCCGACTGGCGAGGAATCGTCGCGCGGTGTTCTTCAACGAAGCGCACAACATACCGCTCACCCGTACGCTGACCGTGCAATTGCTGGGCAAACTGCGCGCCGAGGGCTTCAACTACTTTGCCGCGGAAACCGTCTACCAGACCGACACCGGATTGCAGTCACGCGGTTACCCGACCAAGGACAGCGGCTTCTACACGAAAGAGCCGATCTGCGCGGAAATGGTGCGCACGGCGCTGAGACTCGGTTACAAGGTCATCGGTTACGAGGCGCTTTCCAACGCCACGGGCAATGCCCGCGAGGCGGAGCAGGCCCGCAATATCTACCAGCAAGTCTTCAAGCACGACCCGAATGCCAGGCTGGTGGTGGATGCCGGTTATGCGCACATCCAGGAATCGGGCGTCTACCTGGGCGGCTCCTCCATGGCCGAGCATCTGAAGAAACTGATCCACATCGATCCACTGACGGTGGAACAGACCATGCTGTACGAGCATCCTTCCAGCAGTGACAATCATCCCTATTACGGGCCGGTCATGCAGAAACTGCACCCGGGAGAACCCCTCGTTTTCGTCAGCAAGGCCGGAAAACCATGGTCGCTTCGACCGGGTTACGACGTCAGCGTGTGGTTCCCGCCCCAGGTCATCCGCCGTGGACGGCCGACCTGGCTTGGTCTCGGTGGCGAGCGCAAGCCGTATTACGTCGACGGCGGACGTTGCAACCGTCACTTCCCGTGTCTCGTCGAAGCCCGCTATGCGAACGAAGGCAACGATGCCATCCCTGCCGACCGGGTCGTACTCGATCCGGTGCCCCTCAACGTCATACCCACACCCAACGACCGCTTGAACAGCGGCGGCCTGGAACCATTCAGCGATCTCTACCTGCGCCCAGGAAAATACCGGCTGACCTACGATGATGTGGATGGCAGTTTGCTCTTTTCGCAGAACATCACGATCAAGGATCAGGGCGACGCGTCGCTGGAAGTCCAACCAGGCCATCCCGGCGACTCGTCGACGGCCACCGCCGAACCTTGTGTTTCCGCCGGCCCCCGTCCTGCTTCGCAGCAAGCGGCACAAGCTTCATGCAATCGTTAGATTGCGATCCGCACCGACTCTTTTGCGCTTCCGTGTCGGCAGCAAGCGTGCCTGACCGGCGGCACCACACCTCATCAGTAACCGAAGGGGAGTAACTTCCTATGAATCGAGCGAGACTGCGTGCACTGCTGACCATCGCCAGCGCACTGGCAACTTTCACGGCTGCCGCTGCCGATCCGGCCAACCAGGCCGACCGCAACATGCTTGGATTCACCCCGACCGGCGCCGCCACTCAGCAAAGCCTGGAGCAGCGCTTCGACGCCCAGCTCGACCCCGCCGACCAGCGCAACTGGATGAAGCAGATGTCGTCCGAGCCGAACCAGGTCGGCTCGCCGCACGACAAGGCGAATGCCGAGTTCATGCTGAAGAAGTTTCGCGAATGGGGCTGGGACGCGCATATCGAGACCTTCAGCGTGCTCTACCCCACGCCG
>DATNGL010000267.1:0-4579 GCA_035605895.1 Rhodanobacter sp. | reverse complement strand
GGATAAGTGGAGTTGGTGTCCGGCACGCCGATCGGTGCAGGGACGCCACCCATCTGCCATTCCGAGTTGGGGAACGGCGGCGAGTCGAACGGCGCATCCATGGCGCGGCGCTTCGGCGCCGGCGCATTCGGGTCGGCCGGGTGCGCGTCCTCGCGGTACGCCGCGGCCATGCGCGACAGGAAGCCGGCGGAACAATTGCCGCTTTCCGCCAAGGGCGGCGGCGGCGCGATCACGCTCTGCGGGTCGGCGACCAGCGGCGCGGCCGTGGCGGCGGCGTCAGCCAGCGCACGCCCTGCCGGCAGCATCGCCAGCAGCAGTGCCAGCGGGAGAATCTTCTTGTGTGACATGGCTTTCCTTGTTGCATCGGCCCGCAACGGCCGCTTTCGGCAGTAGTCGAATCGTCGAGGCCGCCGCAACGCGGCCGTCATGTCAGATGCCGGCGTAGCCGCCCAGCACGTATTCGTTTTCATCGCGGTTCGCCGCGGCCCCGGCATCGGCCACCACGCCGGCTCCAGCCGGTGTGCGTGCCGGCATGGCGATCACCACGTCGTACTCGGTGTCGTTGGTCGATACGCGCAGCTCCATGTCCGGATGCGCGTCGTCGGGCAGCGAAAGCGAAAGCTTCAGTGTTTGCATGACAGAGCTCCATGAAGTGGAGTCGTCATCCCGGCGCAGGCCGGGATCCAGGCTCCCCGGTACAACAAGGCAACTGGATTCCGGCCTTCGCCGGAATGACGGGCAAAAAAATCAGGCCAGTCCGCACAGGACCAGCAGCATGTCGATCAACTTGATGCCGATGAACGGCACGATCACGCCGCCGAGGCCGTAGACCAGCAGGTTGCGGCGCAGCAGCGCACCGGCGCCCAGCGCGCGGTACTTCACACCCTTTAAGGCCAGCGGGATCAGGAAAATGATGATCAGCGCGTTGAAGATCACCGCCGACAGGATCGCGCTCTGCGGCGTCGCCAGATGCATCACGTTGAGCGCATCGAGCGCCGGGTACGTGGTGGCGAACGCGGCCGGGATGATCGCGAAGTACTTCGCGATGTCGTTGGCGATCGAGAACGTGGTCAGCGAGCCGCGGGTGATCAGCATCTGCTTGCCGATTTCCACCACCTCGATCAACTTGGTCGGGTTGGAATCGAGGTCGACCATGTTGCCGGCCTCCTTCGCCGCCTGCGTGCCGGTGTTCATCGCCACCGCCACGTCGGCCTGGGCCAGCGCCGGCGCATCGTTGGTGCCGTCACCGCACATC
This sequence comes from Rhodanobacter sp., assembly GCA_035605895.1. GTDB lineage: Bacteria > Pseudomonadota > Gammaproteobacteria > Xanthomonadales > Rhodanobacteraceae > Rhodanobacter. Next base: position 3,324 of record DATNGL010000267.1, on the reverse strand, counting down.
GCCACCAGGCGGTTCTCGGCCTGGATGCTGCGGATGAGTTTCAGCTTGGCCTCCGGCGTGGCCTCAGCGAGGAAGTCGTCGACGCCCGCCTCGGCCGCGATCGCCGCCGCGGTGAGCGGGTTGTCGCCGGTGATCATCACGGTCTTGATGCCCATCCGGCGCATCTCGGCGAAGCGCTCCTTGATGCCGCCCTTGACGATGTCCTTCAGCTCGATCACGCCCAGCGCGCGGGCCGCTTCGGTGACGATCAGCGGCGTGGCGCCGCGCCGCGCGATGTCCTCGGCCATGCGCCTGACCAGCGGCGGCAGGTGGCTGTTCTGCGCCGCCAGATGTTTCTCCACCGCATCCAGCGCGCCCTTGCGGATCTGCCGCGTGCCGAGATCCACGCCGCTCATGCGGGTCTGTGCGGTGAACGGCACGAACTGTGCGTGCAAGGCCTCCAGCGGCTGCTCGCGCAGGCCGAACTGCTGCTTCGCCAGCACCACGATGCTGCGCCCTTCCGGCGTCTCGTCGGCCAGCGAAGCAAGCTGCGCAGCTTCGGCGAGAATGTTCTCCGCCACGCTCGGAGCGGGATGGAACGCTACCGCCTGGCGGTTGCCCAGGGTGATCGTGCCGGTCTTGTCCAGCAGCAGCACGTCGACGTCGCCGGCGGCCTCGACCGCGCGGCCGGAGGTGGCGATCACGTTGGCGCGGATCATCCGGTCCATGCCGGCGATGCCGATCGCCGACAGCAGCGCGCCGATCGTGGTGGGAATCAGGCACACCAGCAGCGCGATCAGCACGGTCAGCGTGATCGGATGACCGGCGCCGGCGACCTGCACGCTGTAGATCGAATACGGCAGCAAGGTGGCGCAGGCCAGCAGGAAGATCAGGGTGAACTTCGCCAACAGGATGGTCAGCGCGATCTCGTTCGGCGTCTTGCGCCGCCTGGCACCTTCCACCATCGCGATCATGCGGTCGAGGAAGCTCTCGCCCGGATTGCTGGTGATGCGCACCACCAGCCAGTCCGACAGCACGCGGGTGCCGCCGGTGACCGCGCTGCGGTCGCCGCCGGATTCGCGGATCACCGGCGCGGATTCGCCGGTGATCGCGCTCTCGTCCACGCTGGCCGCGCCGATGACCACTTCGCCGTCGCCCGGTATCTGCTCGCCCGCCTCGACCAGCACGTGGTGGCCGCTGCGCAATTCGCCGGACGGGGTGAAGGTGATCGCCGCATGGCGGTCGGCCGAGGCCAGCTTCTTCGCGATCACGTCCTTGCGCGAACCGCGCAGCGCATTCGCCTGGGCCTTGCCGCGACCTTCCGCCAGCGCCTCGGCGAAATTCGCGAACAGCAGGGTGAACCACAGCCACAGGCTGACCCAGAAAATGAAGCCGGTGGGCGCCTCGCCATGTCCGGCGAGCGCCTGCCCCCACAGCACCGTGGTCAGCACGCTGCAGACGAACACCACGAACATCACCGGGTTGCGGAACTGCAGCCGCGGCGAAAGCTTGCGGAACGAATCGGCGACGGCGGCCAGCACCAGCTCGCGGTTGAACTGGCTCGTCGCTTGTGTAGGCGAAGTCATGGATCAGTGTCCCGAAAGAGATTCGGCGATCGGCCCCAGCGCCAGCGCCGGCAGGAAGGTCAGCGCGCCCACCACGATCACCACGCAGGCGAGCAAGGTGACGAACAAGGGCGTATGGGTGGGCAGCGTGCCGCCGGAGGCAGGCACATGGCGCTTGGCGGCGAGCGAACCGGCCATCGCCAGCATCGCCACGATCAGCGGAAAACGCGCCAGGAACATGCAGATGCCAAGCAGCACGTTCCAGAACGGCGTGTTCGCCGACAATCCCGCGAAGGCACTGCCGTTGTTGTTGGAGGCGGAACTCACCGCGTAAAGCATCTCGCTGAAGCCGTGCGCACCCGGATTGGCCACGCCCGCCACGCCGGCCGGCACCATCGCCGCGATGGCGGTGCCGATCACCACCAGTGCGCAGGGAATCAGCACCGCGAGACTGGCCATCTTCATCTCGTGGGCCTCGATCTTCTTGCCGAGATATTCCGGCGTGCGGCCGACCATCAGGCCGGCGATGAACACGGCGACCACGGCAAAGGCAAGCATCCCGTACAGGCCCGAACCCACGCCGCCGAAGATCACTTCGCCGAGCTGCATCAGCCACATCGGCACGAGCCCGCCGAGCGGGGTGAACGAGTCGTGCATCGCGTTGACCGAACCGTTCGAGGCGGCGGTCGTGGCGGTGGCCCACAGCGTGGAGTCGACGATGCCGAAGCGCGTCTCCTTGCCTTCCATGTTGCCGCCGGCCTGCAGCGCCGACGCCTGCTGATCCACGCCCAGCCTCGCCAGCAGCGGGTTGCCCGCCTGCTCGGCCGCGGTACAGGCCAGCAGCAGCGGAATGAAGATCACCAGCATCACCGCCAGCAGCGACCAGCCCTGGCGGCGGTCGCCGACCATCGCGCCGAAGGTGTAGCAGAGCGCCGCGGGTATCAGCAGGATCGCCAGCAGCTCGATGAAATCGCTCAGTGGCGTCGGGTTCTCGTAGGGATGCGCGGCGTTGACGCCAAAGAATCCGCCGCCGTTGGTACCCAGCTGCTTGATCGCGATCTGCGAGGCCGCCGGTCCCATCGGCAAGGTCTGGGTGGTGACCTGCACCGGTTGCATCAGCGCCTTGCCGGCAGCATCCTTGGCCGGATTGCCCGCCGCGTCCGGTACGGGTTCGCTGACCGTGCCGGCCTGCAACACCGGCACGTCGACGTAGGGCCTGAAGTTCTGCACCACGCCCTGCGAGACCAGCAAGACCGTCATCAGCAGCGACAGCGGAATCAGCAGGTACAGCGTGCTGCGGGTCAGGTCGACCCAGAAATTCCCGAGGCCGGGGGCGGGCTTATCTGTCTCGGACGACTCGCGCCGGCTGAAGCCGCGGATCACCGCGACCAGCACGGCAATGCCGGTGGCGGCGGACAGAAAGTTCTGCACCGCCAGCCCCAGCATCTGGGTCAGGTAGCTCATCGTGGACTCGCCGCCGTAGCCCTGCCAGTTGGTATTGGTGGCGAAGCTGATCGCGGTATTCATCGCCGAGTCCGGCGATACCGCGGCAAAGTGCTGCGGATTCAGCGGCAGCCATGACTGCAGGCGCTGCAGCGCATACACGGCGAGCAGGCCGAGCACGTTGAAGACCAGCATCGCCAGGGCATAGCGTTTCCAGCCCATGTCATCCCCGGGCCGGATGCCGCACAACCGATAGATACCGCGTTCGACGGGTGCTCCGATGCGTGTGACCCGGTTTGGCGCGTCGGCGAACACCAGCGCCATGTAGCTGCCCAGC
>DATNGL010000266.1:0-11346 GCA_035605895.1 Rhodanobacter sp. | reverse complement strand
AATTCAAGGATGGAAAGGATGGACATGGCTCACCTCGGCGCCGAAACTGCGGGCGATTTGGTAAAAAACCACCCGGACGCGATCTAGAATGTGCATCATTGTACGTCGGCAAGCACGCGAGCGCAGACGATTTTTGCCAACTTGCGCCTGTTGCGCGCGTTAACCATTCGGTTACACTCGACCGAGCACCTGGGGAAGGGGGATTCCCGCCAATGATCAGAAAGACAATCGTGTTGCTGGCCGGCATGCTGGTCACCGTGGCGGTGTACGCGGCGGGCGCGCAGCTGAGGGCCAATCACCCCGACAACTATACCGTTCGCCGCGGCGATACGCTGTGGGGGATCTCCGCCAAGTTCCTGGCCAAGCCGTGGTTGTGGCCGGAGATCTGGCAGGCCAACCCGCAGGTGCGCAACCCCCACCTGATCTATCCGGGCGACGTGCTCAACCTGTCCTTCATCAATGGGCCGAGCTTGCGGCTGGAGCCGGGCGTGCATCGCGAAGGCGAAGCGGTTACGGCGATCCCGCTGGACCAGCTGAAGATGTTCCTCAAGGACATGCGGGTGATGGATTCCAACTCCGTCAGTTCCGCACCCTATGTGGTCGGCCTGGAAGAGAACCGTCTGCGTGGGGCCGTCGGCCAGAACATCTACGTGCGCGGCCTGCAGGGCGAACCCGGACAACGCTGGGCGATCGTGCGTCCCAGCCATGTGTTCCGTGGCTTCGACCAGAACAAGACCGATGCCGACCTCGTGGCGCATGACTTGGACAGCAACGCGGCGATGGTCAATGCGCCGTGGCGCGAGGATTCGCGCAACGACGGCCATTACGGCAAGGGCGACGATCTCGGCGTCGAGGTCAGCGTGATCGGCACGGCCGAGACCTTGCGCACGGGTGACCCGTCCACCCTGCTGCTGCTCGATTCCACCAAGGAAATCCGCAGTGGCGATCGCATCATGCCGGTCGACGACAAGCCCTACGACGCTTTCTACTACCCGCACCCGCCGAAGTCGGTTCCTGCCGATGCCAAGGTGGTCGGTTTCGCCGATGCGCTGGACGCGGCCGGGTCGCGCCAGGTGGTGTTGCTGTCGGTCGGTTCCCGCGACGGCGTCGACAACGGCACCACGTTCTCGATCTCCGAGCCGGGCGAAACCATCCATGACGACGTGGCCAGCAACAGCTGGAACCGTGGCGTGGGCAAGACGGTGACGCTGCCGGACGAGTACGTGGGCCACGTGATGGTGTTCCGCACCTTCGACCGGGTCAGCTACGGTCTGGTGATGGACAGCCTGCGCCCGGTGCACATCGGTGGCCGGCTGATCCTGCCGGAATAACCGCGTGCGGTGACATCAACGGCATCTGCCTACAGAACGGCGCGGCCCACACCGCGCCGTTTCTGCTGGCGCCCGCTGCGTAAACTGCTGGCCATGGATATCGACGACAAGGATGTGTTGCGCGCGTGGCTGATCGCCCTGCGCACGCCGGGCCTCGGTCCTGGCGGCCTGCGCGAGCGGCTGGACGCCATGGGTGGCGACATTCGCGCCGTGCTGGCCCGGCTGCAGGCGTGTTCCGCGCCGCTGGGTGAGCCGGCAGGGGTCTGGCTGGCCCAGCCGGACGAAGGGCAACTGGCCGCCGACGAGGCCTGGCTGGCCGAGCCGGGTCATCGCCTGCTGCGTTGCACCGAGGTGGATTTTCCGCCCCAACTGGACAATATCCCGCAACCGCCGGCGGCGCTGTTCGTGGTCGGCGACGCCAGCCTGTTGCTGTATCCGCAGGTGGCCATCGTGGGCGCGCGCGCGGCCAGCGCGGCCGGCAAGGCCCATGCACGGGCATTCGCACGCGCACTGGCCGACGCCGGTTTCGCGATCACCAGCGGCATGGCCGACGGGATCGATGGCGCGGCCCATACGGCCGCGCTGGACATCGGCGCGAAGACGTTGGCAGTAGTGGGCACGGGGCCGGATCGGGTGTACCCGCGCAAGCATCGGGAGCTGGCCCGGCGAATCGCCGCGCACGGCGTGCTGCTGAGCGAGTTTCCACCCGGTACGGCCGCGCGAGCGGACCACTTTCCCCGTCGCAACCGGATCATTGCCGGCCTGGCGCTGGGAACCCTGGTGATCGAGGCCGGCCTGCGTTCGGGTTCGCTGATCACGGCGCGACTGGCCGCCGAACAGGGTCGGGAAGTGTTTGCCCTGCCTGGTTCCATCCATAATCCGCTCGCGCACGGTTGCCACCGTCTGATCCGCGATGGTGCGCGGCTGGTGGAGCACGCCGCAGAAATCGTCGAGGTGCTGGCTCCACTGGCGCGTGCGCTGGGTGGCGAACTGGAGCTCCGGCTGGGCCGGTCCGACAGCGCTGCCGAAGCGGATTTGCCAGCCGGCTCGGCACGCGCGAGGGACCCCGATTATCGGCGACTTTTGGACGAACTTGGTCATGAGCCGGCGACAATGGACGAACTTGTGCAACGTACGGAGCTGTCGATGGCGGCGCTGTCGTCGATGCTGTTGATGCTCGAACTCGATGCACGGATCGAGCGCCTGCCGGGCAACCGCTACCAGCTTTTGCCGCCGGCGCGTGCCGCCGGCTGAGCCGATGCAACCGTGCTGGCGCAGGCCGCCCGCGACCGGGCAAGCTTGACAGCCGCTGGCACCGCGTGGTTTCAACTATATTATGTCCGGCACGGAAGCGCCGGTGGTTCACTTTCGGATATCCAGCTTCATGGCAAAAAACCTGCTCATCGTCGAATCACCGGCCAAGGCCAAGACGATCAACAAATACCTCGGCAAGGATTTCCAGGTGCTCGCTTCCTACGGTCATGTACGCGACTTGAAGCCGAAGGAAGGCGCGGTCGACACCGAGCACGGCTTCACGATGGCCTACGAGGTGATCGAACGCAACGAGAAGCACGTCGACGCGATCGCCAAGGCGGCCAAGCTGGCGGACGACATCTACCTCGCGACCGATCTGGATCGCGAAGGCGAGGCGATCAGCTGGCACATCAGCGAGATCCTGAGCGAGCGCGGCCTGACCAAGGGCAAGCGGCTGCACCGGGTGGTGTTCTCCGAGATCACGCCAAAGGCGATCAAGGCCGCCGTGGCTGCGCCGCGGCAGCTGTCGCACGACCTGGTCGACGCGCAGCAGGCGCGCCGCGCGCTGGACTACCTGGTCGGCTTCAACCTGTCGCCGGTGTTGTGGCGCAAGGTGCAGCGCGGGCTCTCCGCCGGCCGCGTGCAGTCGCCGGCGCTGCGCATGATCGTCGAGCGCGAGGAAGAGATCGAGGCGTTCAAGGCGCGCGAATACTGGACCATCGAGGCCCAGCTCAAGCACGTCGACGGCGATTTCAGCGCACGCCTTTCCCGCCTCAACGGCAAGAAGTTCGAACAGTTCGATCTCACCAGCGAGACTGACGCGCATGCGGCACGCGAAGCACTGAAGCAGGCCGCCCGCGGCCGTCTCACCGTCAGCGAGGTCAGCTCGAAGGAGCGCAAGCGTCGCCCCGCCGCGCCGTTCACCACCTCCACCCTGCAGCAGGAGGCGGCGCGCAAGCTCGGTTTCACCACCAGCCGCACGATGAAGGTGGCACAGGGCCTGTACGAAGGCGTGGCGCTGGGCAGCGAGGGCAATGTCGGCCTGATCACCTACATGCGTACCGACTCGACCATGCTCGGCGACGACGCCATGGCCGAATTGCGCCAGCTGATCGCCCGCGACTTCGGCGGCAAGGCGCTGCCGGATGCACCGCAGGTGTACAAGACCAAGTCGAAGAACGCGCAGGAAGCCCATGAGGCGATCCGCCCGACCTCGGCGATGCACACGCCGAAGTCCGTGGCCGCCTACCTCAGCGACGACCAGCGCAAGCTGTACGAGCTGATCTGGAAGCGCACCGTCGCCTGCCAGATGATCCACGCCACCTTGAACACCGTATCGGTGGAGTTCGCCGTGCCGGATGCGGCCGGTGGCGATGCCTCGTTCCGTTCCAGCGGTACCACCGTGGTCGATCCCGGCTTCCTCGCCGTGTACGAGGAAGGCCGCGACCAGAAGAGCGTCGAGGACGACGACGAAGGCCGCCGCCTGCCGCGGCTGGAGAAGGGCGAGGCGGTGCCGCTCAAGGAAATCGTGGCCGACCAGCATTTCACCGAGCCGCCGCCGCGCTACTCCGAGGCGAGTCTGGTCAAGGCGCTGGAAGAGCACGGCATCGGCCGGCCGTCGACCTACGCCAGCATCATCCAGGTTCTGCAGAACCGCGAGTACGTGTTCCTCGACAGCCGCCGCTTCAAACCCAGCGACGTCGGCCGCGCGGTCAGCAAGTTCCTCACCCAGCATTTCACCCAGTACGTCGACTACGACTTCACCGCGAAGCTGGAAGACGAACTCGACGCGGTCAGCCGTGGCGAGGAAGCCTGGGTGCCGCTGATGGAACGCTTCTGGATCCCGTTCAAGCAGCAGGTGGACGAGAAAGCCGAATCGGTCGACCGCAGCGAAGCGACCGGCGCACGCGAGCTGGGCACCGACCCGAAGACCGGCAAGCCGGTGTTCGTGCGGCTGGGCCGGTTCGGGCCGTACGCGGCGATCGGCGACAAGGACAGCGAAGAGAAGCTGCAGTTCGCCTCGCTGCGCCCGGGCCAGAGCATGCACACCATCGAACTGGCCGACGCGCTGGAGCTGTTCAAGCTGCCGCGCAAACTGGGCCAGGCGGAAAATGGCGACGAGGTCAGCGTGGCGATCGGCCGCTTCGGTCCGTTCGTGAAACAGGGCAGCACCTATGCCTCGCTGAAGGCCGAGGACGATCCGTACACCATCGAACTGCCGCGCGCGTTGCAGATCGTGCAGGAAAAACTCGAGATGCTGGCGAACCGGCTGATCCTCGATTTCGGCAACGGCGTGCAGGTGCTGAACGGCCGCTACGGCGCCTACATCACCGATGGCGAGAAGAACGCACGCATCCCGAAGGAACAGGAGCCGAAGGAGCTGACCGAGGCGCAGTGCCTGGAATTGCTTGCCGCCGCGCCGGTGCGCAAGGGTCGTTTCGGCAAGAAGACGGCGACCAGGAAGGCTGCCGTGAAAAAGGCGGCTCCGGCGAAGAAGGTCGCAGTGAAGAAAGCCTCGACCAAGAAGGCGCCGGCGAAGAAAGCTGCCGCGAAGAAGACCGCCGCGAAGAAAGCCGCCACGAAGAAGGCGGGCGCCGGCAAGGCCGAGGCCTGAGTGCTCGCACGCTTCACCCTCGCCGAACTCGATGCCGCCGCCGCGCTGCTGCGCGGCAGCGGCGTGCTGGCCTACCCGACCGAAGCGGTGTACGGCCTCGGCTGCGATCCGCATGATCCGCTCGCGTTCGAGCGGATCTTCGTGCTGAAGCAGCGCCCGCCGACGCAGGGCGTGCTGCTGATCGCGGCGGACTTTGGTCAGGTCGAGCGTTACATCGACCTCGCCGGGGTGCCGGACGAGGTGTTGCGCCAGGTGCGCGCGAGCTGGCCCGGGCCGCACACGTGGATATTCCCGCGCTCCGCCGAGGTGCCCGACTGGGTGGCCGGCAAGCATGCCGGCATCGCGCTGCGGGTCACCGCCCATGAACCGGCCGCCGCGCTGTGCCGTGCCTTCGGCGGTGCCCTGGTGTCGACCAGCGCGAACCCGCACGGGCAGCCGCCGGCTCGTGCGGCGCAGCAGGTGGCGGATTATTTCGGCGACGCCCTGGACGGCGTGCTGGAGGCGCCGCTGGGCGGCCGGCCCAGCCCCACGGCGATTCGCGACGCGCTGTCGGGCGCTATCATTCGCGCCTGACGTGTGGGGGGAGCGCACGTCGGTCGCGCCGGCGGGGAATGAACGATCGTGGACCGTCTGCGACCGTTGTTCACGCCGCCGTTCACATGACGGCGCGATGCTGGCGCACGCCAAGTCATTCAAGATCAGGGAGTCAGCAGTTTGGTTATCGTCTACGACCCGTGCCAGCGTGAGGTACCGCCATTGCTGTCCCTGCTGGGGACGCTCGATCCGGCGCGAATCCTGGCGTGGCGTCATGGCGAGCCGGTCAGTGCAGCGCATTTTCTGGCCGATGTGCGTGCGGTGGCCGCTTCGCTGCCCCATGCGACGGCGGCGGTGAATCTTTGCGAAGACCGTTACGCCTTTCTGGTCGCATTCTGTGCGCTGGTGCTGCGCGGCCAGATCAACCTGTTGCCTCCTTCGCGCGCGCCGCAGGCGGTGGACGAGGTGATGAAGGCCCACCCCGGCTGCTATGCGCTGGGCGAGCAGCCGCTCGATCCGCCGCCGCCCGGCTACCGGCGATTGCCGCCGCTGGATGCGCGGCAACCGGTCACGGCCGATGCCGGCTGGCCATCGATTCCCGCCGATCAGGTGGTGGCGATCGGCTACACGTCCGGCTCCACTGGCGCACCCAGCGCGAATCCCAAGACCTGGGGCAGTTTCCACGCCAGCAACGCCGGCAACCTGGCGCGGCTGCACGCGACTGTCGGCGATCGTTTCGAGCTGGTCGCCACGGTACCGCCGCAGCACATGTACGGCATGGAGATGTCCGTCCTGCTGCCCCTGCTCGGCAACGCAGGCGTGCATACCGGGCGCCCGTTCTTTCCGGCTGATGTAGCGGCCGCGCTGGCCGCGGTGCCGGCGCCACGGGCGCTGGTGACCACGCCGGTCCACCTGCGCGCGCTGATCGAATCGGGCATCGTCTTGCCGGCGATCGCGGCGATGGTTTCGGCCACCGCGCCGCTGCCGCTAGAACTGGCGCGGGCCGCCGAGCAACGTTTCGGCGCACCGCTGCTGGAAGTGTTCGGCTCCACTGAGACCTGCGTATTCGCCAGCCGCCGCCCCGCCGTGGACGCGGACTGGTCGCTGTATGGCGGCGTGACCTTGCATCCGCAGCCGGACGGCACGGCGGTCGATGCGCCACAACTGGGTGTACCGGTCACCCTGCCGGACATCGTCACCCTGTCCGACGGCGGCCGCCGCTTCCGCCTGTGCGGTCGTCATGCCGACATGCTGGAGATCGCCGGCAAGCGTGCCTCGCTGGCCGACCTCACGCGCCGCCTGCTGGCCATTCCGGGCGTGCGCGACGGCGTGGTGTTCCAGCATGGCGACGGCGACACCCTCGGCGTGCACCGGATCGCCGCCCTGGTGGTCGCGCCGGGGCTGGACGAGCACGCCATCCTCGACACCTTGCGTCGGGCGATCGACCCGCTGTTCCTGCCACGCCCGCTGAAGCGGGTCGAGGCGTTGCCGCGCAACGAGACCGGCAAGCTGCCGCGGGCGGCGTTGCTGGAGCTGCTGCAAACCCGCGATTGAGCACGGGTGGCGACCCCGTTGCAGCCGCTACAATGCGCAGCTGCGTCGTGTGGCGCGCGGGAGTGCAGGCATGAAGGTTCTGGTGATCGGCAGCGGCGGGCGCGAACACGCGCTGGCGTGGAAGCTCGGGCAATCGGTGCAGGTCGAAGAGGTGATCGTGGCCCCCGGCAATGCCGGCACCGCACGTGAACCGGGCGTACGCAATGCCGACATCGCGATGAACGATATCGAGGGCCTGCTGCAACTGGCCAGGCGCGAGAAGGTGGGCTTGACCGTGGTCGGCCCCGAAGTGCCGCTGGTCGCCGGCGTGGTCGACACGTTCCGTGGCGCCGGCCTGCGCATCTTCGGGCCGCGCGCGATCGCGGCGCAGCTGGAGGGCTCCAAGGCGTTCGCCAAGGATTTTCTGCAGCGGCACAACATTCCGACCGCGCGCTACGCGGTATTCACCGAACTCAATCCGGCGCTGGCCCATGTGCGCGAACAAGCCCATCAGAGCGGGGGCGCGCCGATCGTGATCAAGGCCGACGGGCTGGCGGCCGGCAAGGGCGTGGTCGTCGCCTTGACCCTGGCGGATGCGGAGCTGGCGTTGCACGACATGCTGGGCGCGCACAGTTTCGGCGACGCCTCGGCGCGGGTGGTGATCGAGGAATTCCTCGACGGCGAGGAAGCCAGCTACATCGTGATGAGCGACGGCAGCCACGCGCTGCCGATGGCCTCCAGCCAGGACCACAAGCGCCGCGACGAGGGTGATCTGGGCCCCAATACCGGCGGCATGGGCGCGTACTCGCCGGCACCGGTGGTCACGCCGGAAGTCGAGCAGCGCATCCTGAAGGAAGTGATCGAGCCGACCCTGCGCGGCATGGCCGCCGAGGGTGCACCGTTCATCGGCTTCCTGTATGCGGGGCTGATGATCGACCAGCACGGTGCCCCGAAGGTGATCGAGTTCAACGTGCGCTTCGGCGATCCGGAAACCCAGCCGATCATGCTGCGACTGAAATCCGACCTGGTCGAGTTGATCGACGCGGCGCTGGACGGTCGGCTGGAAAGCACCCGCGCACGCTGGGATGCCCGCCCCGCCATCGGCGTGGTGATGGCTGCCGCCGGTTACCCGGCGCGGGTGCGCAGCGGCGATCCGATCGAGGGGCTTGAAGCCGCTGCAGGTGACGACGCAAAAGTATTCCACGCGGGTACCGCGCTCGATGCACAGGGGCGCGTCATGACCGCGGGCGGCCGCGTGTTGACCGTGTGCGCACTCGGCAGCGATATCGCCGCCGCCCGTGAGCGCGCGTACGCCGCGGTGGCCCGAATCCGCTATGACGGCGCATTCTGGCGCCGGGACATTGCCCACCGCGCGCTGCGCCGGCACTGACTGGCGTACGCCGGCGCATGGTGGGTCATCGGACGGATTGACTTTTCCGTCCCGTCATTTTTGCGATATGCTTGGAAGCTCCCCCACGCAAGGTCGACTCGCGCAGCCGCGCAAACGACCATGTGCCCCCGGTTCACGTTGAAGAGGTTTTCGCATGCGCAAGACGGTTTTGTCGCTGGTATCGATCACGGCGCTGGCCCTGGCTGGCTGCAATGGCTCCCATTCTTCGCAGCAGGCCGACTCGGGTAATCCGACCGCGACGAGCAGCACGGCACCGGCACCGGCCGCCACCGAAGTGAGCGGCACGATCTCCCTGCGTGCGGGATCCCCGCAGCCGTCCGCCACTGCAACCCTGGTGCTGAACCTGGCCGACGTCTCGTCCAGCGCCGCCGGTTCCGCGCCGCTGGCCAGCAAGACCTCGCCCGCCGGCACGTTCCCGCAAACGTTCAAGCTCGGCTTCAACTCGGCCGACGTGAAGGCGGGCGACCTGTATGTGATCCAGGCGATCCTGACCGACGGTGATCGCCGCTACGTGATGCCGATCCAGGCGCCGGTGCTGGCCAAGGGCAGCAAGAACGACGGCGTGGCGATCGAGCTGGTCGCCGAGCAGACGCCGAGCGAGAAGCTGCTGGCCGCGTTCAAGGCCGAGCAGGATCAGCTCGGCGCCATGAAGGTCAGCCATGGCACCAAGCTGGAAAAGGACGCCTCGCGCGGCTGGCAGCTGTTCCGCCAGGATGGCCAGGTGCAGTTCATTCGCGAGCTGGTCGACTACGGCAAGGACGGCTTCACCAGCACCGACTACGCCTACAAGGACGGCAAGCCCTGGGTGATCGTGCAGCAGACCAAGCCCAGCCGTGACGGCAAGCCCACCGCGATCGATCGGGCGGGTTGGAGCGAGGACGGCACCCTGGTGCTGAAGCAGCACGAGGCCGGCAGCGACGTGCAGCCGCTCGATGCGGATGCGGCGGCGAAGCTGAAGAAGCAGGCTACTGACATTCTCGGCCTGGCGACCGGCGGCAAGAACAAGTAAGCCGTCCAGACGTCCGGATCAAAAAGGCCGCCGGGTTTCCGGCGGCCTTTTTGCTGGCGGGGTGACGATTCGTCAGAACTTGATGCGGAAACCCATGTTGAAGCTGTTGTTCTTCTGGCTGGTGTCGCTGAAGCGACCCTCGTAACCGATCCAGCTGGTGACATTCGGCGTCAGCTCGGCCGAGAGCCCGAGGGCGACATTGCCCCAGGCCTTGTCCGGGGTGAAGCCGCCGATCGCGAACGAGCCGTTCATGGTGTTCAACCCGGTGGTCACCAGGCGCGTCGCATCGGCCTTGCTGTCGCGATTCCAGGCCAGCTCGGCGTACGGAGCCATGACCAGGTTGGCGACCTGCCAGCGCCCTTGCAGACGCCAGCCCAGCCGGCCGACCAGGGCCTGGCGGTGCTGCCGCCCGAACCACATCGCGGTCGCGTCGTTGCCGTGCTCGTGGTAGCTGTCGACGGTGATGTCCTGCCAGTCCAGCCCGGCAAACGGGCCGGTCTTGACGCTGTCCAGGCTGAACCACCAGCCGCCGTTCACGCCGACACCGTAATGCGAGCCGTTGGTGTCGCCCGATTCGCTGACGCGTGCCGCGCCGACCTGGAAGGCGCGCTCGACGCCATTGAAATCGGACTGGCCGAAGTGGCCGTAACCGCTGACATAGGCGCCGCCGACGTGATACGTCAAGAAGCCCAGCGCCGAGTAATCACTCATCCGGTAACCGCCGCCGCCATGCATGTGCGCGGTGTCGTGGGCGACGCCGAGTGCGGCACCCGCCGAGAGGGTGTCGCTGGCCTTCCAGTCATAGCCGAGCGTGAGGCTGGTGTTGTTGCTGCTGAGCGCCGGCGAGCTTGGCGTGGCGTCGAAGCGCTGCTTCGCATAGCCGATGTTGACGAAGGCGCGGGTGCCCTCGCCCAGGCTGTCCTTGGCCATCTGGGTATTGAGGCTGCTGTCATAGGCGTTGGCTGCAGCCAACGGTGCCTCGGGCAGCAGCGAGATCTGTTGCGGTGCCTGCAGCTCCGACATCACCACCTGGGCCAGCATCGCATGCGTGGCAGGCGTGGGATGGACGCCGTCGGCGAACAGGTAGGTCTGGTCCGCGCCCGGTGCCACCAGGGTGCTGTCGTCGCAGTCGTGCGAGCTGGACGTGGTGCACGCGGGCGTGGTGATGTTGGTGAAGCCGTATTTCGCCGGATCCGCCACGATCTGCTCGAACAACCCGAACGTATTGACGCCGAGGGTATGCGTGCCCAATCCCGCGTTGAGCGTCGCGTTGTAGGACTGCGACACGCCGGTGAGGTAGGCGCTGATCCCGGGCACGAAGGCTTCGTTCGCATGTGCCGACGGCGTGGCGCCGATGTCCGGCAGGTTGAACACCACCACATAGTTCGCGCCGGCCTGCTTGAGCTGGTTGATGAGTACCAGTTCCTGGGTCGCCGCGGCGTTGATGTTCGCGGTGGCCTGCGCCTGGGTTTCACCTGCGCCAGGGAAAATCGTGCCGATGCCGTACTGGGTCGAGTGGTAGAAGATGTCGTTGGCGCCGCCCCAGACCATGTACAGGCTGTGCGGATCGGCCTTCGCGCCATTCGCCAGGTAACCCGTCACCTGCTGCGTGACGGTTGGAATACTCGGATCCGGGCCATTGTCATCGGTGACCACGCCA
>DATNGL010000265.1:0-6837 GCA_035605895.1 Rhodanobacter sp. | reverse complement strand
CTGCATGACGGCGGCAAGCCGGTGGCGTTCGCGCTGACCGGCGAGAACCTGTTCGATGCGCAATGTGCCAGCCCGGTCGTCACCGCGACCGACGGGCAGGGCAATCCGCAGAGCGTGCAACCGCTGGTGACCGGCGTGTTGCCCAACCGCATCGAGTTGAAGTTGCCGGACGGCGCCCGGCTCCAGTCCGGCAGTTACGTGCTGCATGTGGTGCCCAAGCGCAAGGCGTTCCTGGTGGGCTGCACCACCCAGCCGGAAACGACCGCCGTGGTGCAGGTGGCGCCGGCAGCGAAGGTCTCCGTGAGCTATTCGCTGACCCCGACCTGTCCTGCGCCGGGCGGCGGGCAAGGCCGGGCGATGCCGCCCGTCACCGGCAGCATGCCCGACGGCGCCGGCCACGGCACGGTGGCCACCTACGTCAAGGTCAGCGGTTGCTCCGATCCGCTCAGCTACAGCATCAGCGCGACGGTGAAATTCGGCGATGGTCACGCCGCAACGGTTGGGCCGATCAGCCAGATCGCCTCGGCCGGCATCACCGCCGGGCTTCCGGGCGGGCTGTCCCTGAGCTGGGACCCCTCGGTGCATCAACTCGTGGTGCGCCCCGCGACCAGCAGCTGCAGGGGCGTCTATTGAGCAAGCCGAGGGCTCGCCGCCGGTTTCGCGGCGGCAAGGCAGGAAGTGCGGGCTACTCGTCTTCGGGTGTGCCGGAAACCACGCGCAGTTCCGAGATGCCGCCTGGCGCCAGGTCCTTGAGCAGGTCCATGAAGTCCATCCCGACCAGCCGCTGGGCGCGCCGCAACAGCAGCGGCACCGGGCTGGATGGTTCGCAGCGGGTGTAGTAGTCGCAGACCTCGTCGAGGCGGCGCATGACATCCTGCGGCCCGGCGATCGCACCGGAAGCGCGCGCGGCACCCGCCGCCGCGCCGCCGGATTCACCGTCGCCTTCCCCGTCCCCATCCGCGCCGGCCTCCGGCGGCAGGCGGCGGGCCAGCTGCGGATCCAGGAACTTCTTCAGTTCCTGGATATCGCCGATCAGGTTCTTGAAATCCGGTCCGGCGGAGCCAAGCTGGTCGGTGAAGATCCCGTCGATCGCCTTGGCGTGTTCCAGCGATTCACGGATGGCCGCGGTGGTCTTGACCAGCTCATCCTCGGCGCAGTCCATGCAGCAGGCTTCCATGTCCGTCAGGCTCGCTTCCGGGCCGTCGCCGGGCGTGCCGGTCTTGAGCGTGCCGTTGGCGATGCGCAGGTCGCGCAGGCTGAAGCGGCCCATCCGGGGCGACTGCACGAATGGCGTGGTGCGGAAATAGCCGAGGACACCCTGCAGGTCGCTCAGCGGTACCACCGCGTTGACGCGCATGGTGGGATCGTTGTCGTCCTCGGCATCCAGTTGCGGATGCACGTTGTCCCAGAACCGTTCGAGCAGGCCGCGGATCAGGCCCAGGCCGGCGCTCCAGCCGGGCATGCCGGAAGTGCGCATCCAGCCGGCGGTGAGGTGAACGGCGGCGCGCAGATCCTTGGACCGGCTCAGCACGGCTTCGGACAGTTCGACGACCTTGTCCCAGTCTGGCTCCTCGGCGGCCTTGACCGTGTCGCCGATGGCGCGCTCGGCCTTCGGCGCGGCAGCGCGTTCGAGCGCGAGGAACTCCGGGTCGTATTCGAGATCCGGTCCTGCCGGCGATTCGTCGGATACCGGGGCCAGCAAGGACTCCAGATTGTATTGCGCCATGGCCCTGCACCGACGTTCGGGAGAATCCCTGCATTATCACAAATTATCGGCACAAAGCCACGCGCAGCGGGGCGCCGCTTGGCGCCGCCATCGGCCGCGCGGATTTGCCGTTTCCCCCCCTTCCGCAACTGCGGGGTTCGACCGGGCTCAGCGCACGAAACGGCGTACCCAGGCCACGTAGCTGTCGACGAAGCCCTGCAGGAATTTCCGCGTGCCGTCGCTGGCGATGCTGCCGTCGTCGGCGATCAGCTCGTCCTTGAAATGGATGAACACCTCCGGCTGGGCCAGCAGGGGCACATCCAGGTAGGTGAGCACGTTGCGCAGGTGCTGCTGGGCCAGCGCGGTGCCGGTCGACCCGATCGAGGCGCCGATGACGGCACCGGGTTTGCCGGCGAACGAATTGGTACCCCACGGACGCGAGGCGAGATCGATCGCATTTTTCAGCACGCCGGGAATCGACCGGTTGTATTCCGGGGTGACGAACAGCAGGCCATCGACCGATTCGACCTCCTTCTTGAGCCGGGTGGCGGCGGCGGGGTAAGCCGCATCGAAGTCCTGCGAGTAGAGCGGCAGGTCGTCGATCTGCACGTGCTTGAACGCGAATTCGCCGGGCGCCAGCTTCTCCACCGCACGGGCGAGCCGGCGGTTGAACGAATCCATGCGCAGGCTTCCCACGAAGATGGCGATCTTGATCTGGCTCATTTCCGGCTCCTTGGCTTGTGGAACAGTGGACGTCCGGCCAATGTACCGCCGATTCGCGTCAAAGATCGATGAACCGGCCTGCGGCGCCGACGCTCGCAGCATGTACTCTCTGCAGCCAGCCCCGCGGCTGCCGCCTTCCGACTGATCGCCACCAGTGAACAAGCCCCATGCAAGCCATTGAAACCCTGATCGACGACGCCTTCGAACGCCGCAGCGCGCTGACCCAGGCCGAGATCGAAACCCATCTGCGCCCGGCCATCGGCCAGGTTCTCGACCTGCTCGAATCCGGCGAACGCCGCGTCGCCGAACCGGATGGCGATGGCGGCTGGACGGTGAACCAGTGGATCAAGAAGGCGGTGCTGCTGTACTTCCGCATCAACGACAACCGCGTGGTCGACGGCGGCCCGGCGCAGGCGTTCGACAAGGTGCCGCTGCGCTTCGCCCACGGCAACGACACCGAATTGCAGCAGCTCGGCGCGCGCGTGGTGCCCGGCGCATTGGTGCGTCGCGGCGCGCATATCGCCAAGGACGCGGTGCTGATGCCGAGCTACGTCAACATCGGCGCCTACGTCGGCGCCGGCAGCATGATCGATACCTGGGCCACGGTCGGCTCCTGTGCGCAGATCGGCGCGGGCGTGCACCTGTCCGGCGGCGTCGGCATCGGCGGCGTGCTGGAACCGCTGCAGGCCAATCCCACGATCATCGAGGACGACTGCTTCATCGGCGCGCGCTCCGAGGTGGTCGAGGGCGTGGTGGTGGAGCGCGGCAGCGTGATCGGCATGGGCGTGTTCCTCGGCCAGTCCACCCGCATCTACAACCGCGCCACCGGCGAAGTCGGCTATGGCCGCGTGCCGGCCGGCAGCGTGGTGGTGGCCGGCAACCTGCCGGCGAAGGACGGCAGCCACAGCCTGTATGCCGCGATCATCGTCAAGCAGGTCGATGCGAAGACGCGCAGCAAGACCAGCATCAACGAACTGCTGCGGAGCGGCGAATGAATCCGACCCTGTATGGCCTGCCCACCTGCGACACCTGCTGCAAGGCGCGCAACTGGCTGGCCCGTTTCGAGGTGGCGCATGACTTCGTCGACTATCGCGCCAACCCGGTGCCGGCGGCCACGCTGAAGGACTGGGCGGCGCAGCTTGGTGGCTGGGAGAAACTGGTCAACAAGTCGTCCACCACCTGGCGCAACCTGCTGCCGCAGCGCAAGAACCCGGGCAGCGATCCGGAATGGACTCTGCTGCTGAAGGAGTATCCAGCACTGATCCGCCGCCCGGTGGTGGTGCAGCCGGATGGCTCGGTGAGCGTGGGCTTCACCGACAACGGCTTCAAGAAACTGTTCGGGCGCTGAGATGGCGATGCGGTTTTCGAGAATCCTGCTGATGGCCGCGATCGCGCTGTGGCTGGTGCTGGTCGCGTTCGGCAACCTCACCGACTACGGCAGCAACTGGGTCTTCGTGCAGCACGTGCTGGCGATGGATTCGATCTTCCCCGACGCCAGCATCCATTACCGCGCGATCCACTCGCCGCTGCTGCAGCACGTCGCCTATCTGCTGATCATCGCCGCTGAAACGCTGGCTGCCGCGCTGTGCGTGATCGGTGCATGGCGCATGTGGCGCGCACGTCGCGCACCGGCGTCGATCTTCCGTCGGGCCAAGCGCTTGGCGATCTACGGGTTGACCGTCGGCCTGATGCTGTGGCTGGGCGGTTTCATGGCGATCGGCGGCGAGTGGTTCGGCATGTGGATGTCCAGCCAGTGGAACGGTCTGGAAAGTGCCTTCCGCTTCGTCGTCGTGCTGCTTGCTGCGCTGGTCTATCTCGGCCAGCGCGACGACGAGCTCGACGAGCAATGACCGGCATCGACATGGGCCACCACCCGGCGCGCAGGTACCGCAGCAACCTGCGCATCGAACGCGACAACGCCATGTTGTATGCGCGGCTGGCCGAGCTGGCGACCGATCCGCGGCTGAGTCAGGTCTATCGCCGCATCGCGGCGGGCGAGCAGCGCAATGCGCAGTTCTGGGAAACGCGCCTGCGCGGTTTGGGCGAAGCCGTGCCACCGCTCCGCATCGGTGCGCGCGTGCGTGCGTTGAGCTGGTTTGCACGGCACTTCGGCACGGAGTTCGTGATGCCGACGGTGGTACGGCTGGAACATGCCGACCACGACGACACGCCGGTGGATCGCAGCGGCCACCGCGATCATTTCATTCCATCGCGCGAGCTCGGTGCACATGGTCGCCGGCATCAAGCACAAAGTGGCAACACGCTGCGGGCGGCCGTGCTCGGTGCCAACGACGGGCTGGTCTCCAACGTCAGCCTGGTGATGGGCATGGCCGGCGCCGCGTCGGGCGATCGCGCCGTGCTGCTGGCCGGTCTGGCCGGCCTGGTCGCCGGCGCCTGCTCGATGGCGCTGGGCGAATGGCTGTCGGTGAACAGTTCGCGCGAGTTCTATCAGGCGCAGATCACCGAGCGCGCCGAGCGCCTCGCCGTGGCGCCGGAAGACGGCCTGCAGCACATCGCCGGCATCTATCGCGAGAAGGGGCTGGAGCCGGCTGCGGCGGAACACCTGGCCGGGCACATCGCCGAGACTCCGCGCGCCGCGCTGGACATGCTGGTGCGCGAGGATCTCGGTGTCGATCCGGCCGAGCTCGGCGGCTCGGCCTATGGCGCGGCGATCTCGTCGTTCTGCCTGTTCGCCTGCGGTGCGCTGTTTCCGGTGGCGCCGTATTTCTTCCTCGGCGGCCATGCCGCCTTGCTGGCCAGCGCGTGCTCCACCGCCGCCGGGCTGGCGCTGATCGGTATCGGCACCTCGCTGTTCACCGGGCGCAGCATGCTGTTCTCGGTCGCCCGGCAACTTGCCATCACGGCCGCCGCTGCCGCGATCACCTATGGCGTGGGCCATCTGCTGGGCGCGGCGCTGACCGGTTGAGGAACAGCCATGCGATGCGCTTGGTATGCTGCGTCTTCGACCTGTGGCCGTGCACTGCGAGTATCCATGTCTGACGTTCTCGATCTCACCTGTGACCTGATCCGTCGCCGCTCGGTGACGCCGGAAGACGCCGGTTGCCTGCCGCTGATCGGCGGGCGCCTGCGGCGCGCGGGTTTCCATGTCGAACACCTGCGCCATGGCGAGGTCGACAATCTGTGGGCGACGCATGGTGCGGATGGTTCGACGCTGGCCTTCCTGGGCCATACCGACGTGGTGCCCAGCGGGCCGGAAGGCTCCTGGCAAAGCCCGCCGTTCGAGCCGACGATTCGTGATGGCCATCTATACGGCCGCGGTGCCGCCGACATGAAAGGCTCGGTGGCAGCGATGGTGGTGGCGCTGGAACAGTTCGTGGCGGCGCATCCCGATCATCGCGGCCGCGTTGGCCTGCTGCTGACCAGCGACGAGGAAGGCCCGACCAACCTCGACGGCGTGCGCAAGGTGGTCGAGCACTTCCGCGCTGTTGGCGAACGCATCGACTGGTGCGTGGTCGGCGAGCCGTCGGCGAAGGAAAGGCTGGGTGACCTGATCCGCGTAGGTCGCCGTGGTTCGCTGTCCGGCACGCTTCGCGTGCGCGGCGTGCAAGGCCACGTGGCGTATCCCGAGAAAGCGCTGAACCCCATCCACGCCTTCGCCCCCGCGCTGGCCGAACTCGCCGCCGAGCGCTGGGACGAAGGCAATGCGGATTTCCCGCCCACATCGTTCCAGGTCTCCAACCTCAACGCCGGCACCGGTGCCACCAACGTGATCCCCGGCGACCTCGCTGCGCTGATCAACTTCCGCTACAGCACGGCCAGCCGCGCCGACGACCTGCGTGCACGCACCGAAGCGATCCTGCAGCGCCACGGCCTGGACTTCACCCTGGATTGGAACCTCTCCGGCGAACCCTTCCTCACCCCGCCCGGTGGCCTGCTGCGCGAAACCGTGGTGGCTGTCTGCCGCGACCTGTGCGGCATCGACCCCGAACAAAGCACCGGCGGCGGTACCTCCGATGGCCGCTTCATCGCGCCGATGGGCACCGAAGTGGTCGAGCTCGGACCGGTCAACGCCACCATCCACAAGGTGGACGAATGCGTGGAGGTGGCGGTGCTTGAACAGCTGCCGGGGGTATACCGGGCGGTGTGCGAGCGGCTGTTGGGCAAGGCTTGAAGGTCGAATGTGTGCCCTCGGCCTGGAGCAGACGGTCGGTCCACGCCGCAACTTTCTCCGTGACCTTGTCGCGGCAGCTCCACTCATCACCGAGGAGTAACACCATGTTGCGGACCATCCTGAAATACGGCGTGATCGCGGGCCTGGTCGTCGGCGGCTTCGAGCTTGTCACCTTCACCGTGTTCTCCGGCATGCCGCCGCTGAAGTACGGCATGCTGATCGGCTACACGACCATGCTGATCGCACTGAGCGCGGTGTTCGTGGGGATCAAGCGGCA
>DATNGL010000264.1:0-14109 GCA_035605895.1 Rhodanobacter sp. | reverse complement strand
GTTCCCGATCGTGTTCCTGGTCGGCATGGAGGAAGGCCTGTTCCCCAGCCAGCGCTCGGTCGACGACGAAGGAAGGCTGGAAGAAGAACGCCGACTCGCCTACGTCGGCATCACCCGTGCCCGCGAACGACTCGTCGTCAGTCATGCCGAATCGCGCCGCATGCACGGCACCGAGATGCTGGCACGGCCCTCGCGCTTCCTTGGCGAGATGCCGGCCGAGCTGATCGACGAGGTACGCCCGCGCGTGCACGTCACCCGGCCGATGTACGCCGGCCGGTCGCGTGAGACTCCATCCTCGCTGGAGGAGTCGCTGCCGGTAAAACTGGGCCAGCGGGTCAGCCATCCCAACTTCGGCGAGGGCGTGGTGCTCAGCGCCGAGGGCAGCGGCGCGCACACGCGACTGCAGGTGAACTTCGAAGGCCTGGGCAGCAAATGGCTGGTCGCGGAGTATGCGAATCTGACCGCGCTTTGAGGAAGACTCCAGCGGCGACCTGAAAGCCGATCGCCATGGCTCTTGAACCGGAACCGGCACATGCCGCCCCGGACGGTGCATGCGCCGGCGATGATGGCGAGTTGCGGGCCGGTGCCCGCGAAAGCAACGCATTGCTCACCCCGGTCGTGACCGCGACCCGCAAAAAATGACGGCCCGCCTTTCCTGCCGCGCGATGCAAATCCCGCCATCGCATGTCAATATCGACAGCGGCCGGCAGTTGTCAGCATTCGCAGGGGATACTCAGCTGACGGCCCCGAATCCAGGGAAATCTATGTACAGCCT
Organism: Rhodanobacter sp.; assembly: GCA_035605895.1. Classification (GTDB taxonomy): domain Bacteria; phylum Pseudomonadota; class Gammaproteobacteria; order Xanthomonadales; family Rhodanobacteraceae; genus Rhodanobacter. Next base: position 13,334 of record DATNGL010000264.1, on the reverse strand, counting down.
GCATGGAGTGGCTCGCCGGATTGGCGGCAACGGGAAGAACATCCCCTGGCGGATCCTGCTGCTCGGCATCGGCTTGGGCGGTCTGGCGGTCGCCCACGCGGCCACGCTCGATCCCGCCATGCTGCCGAAGATCGAGGCCGCCACCTTCGAAGTGGTGCAGGCCAAGCCCCTTGCCGATCCGCTGAGCTACGAAAAACCGCTGCCGCTGGAATTGCTGCCGTACCAGGAGCGCACCGACAAGTACTACTCGATCGGCACCGCCTTCGCCATCGGCAACAACCGCTATGTCACCGCCGGCCACGTGCTTCTGGCCGGCGTCGACAGCCTGTGGGGCGCCCCCGAGTTGCGCGATTCCAAAGGCCACGTCTACGCGATCGACAAGGTCGAGAAATTCTCCCTGCGCAAAGACTTCGTGGTCTTCTCGCTGGCTTCGCCACCGGCCGAAGGTGCGCTGAAGCCGGACACCAGGCCGGCCTTGAACCAGGTGGTGTATTCCGTCGGCAATGCCCTGGGCACCGGGATCGTGATCCGCGACGGCCTGTACACCTCCGACACGCCCGAGCAGCAGGATGGCAGCTGGAAGTGGATGCGTTTCTCGGCCGCCGCGTCGCCCGGCAACAGCGGCGGCCCATTGCTGGATGCCAGCGGCAAGCTCATCGGCGTGGTGCTGATGAAGTCGGCGAACGAGAATCTCAACTACGCACTGCCAATCGGCCAGGTGCTGGAAGCGCCCGATCATCAGGCCATCATCGACATCCGCTCGTCCTATCAACTCGATATCTTCGATGCGCGCCAGAACGGCCTGTTCAAGGCGCAGTTCAGTCTGCCGATGACGCTCGGAGATTTCTATCGCAACCTGCAGGATCGCACCAATGCCAACTCGGAGGCCGAGCTGAAGGCACTGCTCGCCAAGGAATCGGCCAACCTGTTCCCCAACGGCGAGGGTTCCTCGCGACTGCTGTTCCAGCAGACCCAGCTGGATGGTTTCCCCACGCTGATCGTGCGCGGCAGCAACGGCGAATGGGACCGTGTGGGCAGCAGTTCGCAACACTACTCGCTCAGCGGCAATGGTTACGTCGACGTCGGCGCGGCGGGTCGCAATGGCCTGGTGCACCTGCGGCGGCCTGACGACATGGACGCTGCCAGGTTTTATGGCGACGCCAAGGCCCGCATGGACCTGCTGGCCAGCACCGGCATGTTCCAGCGCGCCGTCGCCGGCGAAAAAATCAAGATCACTTCGCTCGGCAAGCCGATCCTCGACACGGTGCACACCGACCGTTGGCAACGTCCTTGGCGCGTCGAGGTCTGGGCGCTGCCCTACGCGAACGGATTCGGCGTGGCGTATTCGCTCCCCGTACCCGATGGCAGCGTGATACTGAGCCGGATGACGCAGCCGGCGAACCTGCACGACACGAAGCTGGACATGGACCAGCTCAGCAGCTTCATCTACGTTACCTACGAAGGGACCCTGAAGCAGTGGACCAGCTATCTGGCGGACTCCACGCTGCAACCAGCCGCATTCAAGAACATCCACCTCGACTTCGACTACGGGCATCGCTTCGGCTATGCGTCGTCCCGGGTGTCTTTCGCCTATGGTCCCGACGTGCAGGCGATCACCCCGGACAGCCTGTTGTGGCTCGGCTTCAGGTTTTTCATGGACGGCGGCAAGGCGGTCTGGGACGTGGGTGACATCGACATCTGGAAGGATTCGATTTCCGACAACCACGACGGCGTCAACATCCAGCGTTTCATACCGCCCCCACCCGGCCTGGACAAGAACATGAGCAGCCGCTGGCAGCAACTGACGCAGCGCCAATTCCCCTACAACGCCGTGGCGCGGCCCGACGGTGATCTGATGAAGATCGATGCCGTCAGCGCACCGGCCAGCGTGGACGGCAAATCACCCGCGGTCCTGTACACCGCGTACTACGGCGTGGCGGGTACACCCTCGCAGGCCGAGATGAAACGCAAGCTGGATCTGCTGATGAAAAACCTGCAGGTCAAGGAGCATTGATGCAGCTTTCATCCCGACCTGATTCGCCGAAACGCCGACAGGCGTCGATGCCGCAACCCCGGCGGCATCGGCGGAACGATCACTCGCGCAGCCGCGGCACGCCGTGCTTGTCGCGTTCCTCGATCGCGATCGGCTGCGTATCGGGTTGCCCGGACTGGGCGCGCTGCGCCAGCGGCACAACCGCGTCGCCGCGGCCGAGTGCCAGCGCCAGCGAACGCTGCATGTGTGGCTGGTGGCGGCGTATGCGAATCTGACGCCGCTGTGATTGTTTCCCGTCGTTCGCCCCCTTATCCGAGTGAAACCAAATATTTCCTTCAGCCAACCGACATGAACGCCCTTTCCCGCACTTTGTCGCATGTGCAAACTTTATTGGCGTGGAGATGGCTGATCGAACGATGGAAAGGGCGAGACTCGACGCATTGTCTTGCCATCGAATCGAATCGCGATCGCATAGGGCGTGTATTGGGCAGGTGGCAGCGGGAAAGCCAGCGCGCGGATGCCTTGACTCAAACAAATGGCAACTTCATTGGAAGGCGATGTCCGGGGGTTCACCATTTTTCCGTCGCTGAGGATATAGCCCACCACCGTATATACAGCTACGTTCGCCTGCGGACGACTTCGCGCACATTTCGCAAATATTGTGGTGATCGGCTTGTTCATCCCCTCCCCGTTCAGTTGCTGCTCGTACTCACCTCCGAGCGTAGTGGCGCTGACAACCAAGGCATGGTCGTAGATCTCCTGATAGGAACTACGTAGGTACCACGCCTGGCCGAAAGCTATTCCACTCGTAAGGAAGCCGAACAAAAGCAGCAGGGATTTGACCATTGAGGTGCGAAGGGGTGGTTTGCTTGACACGACTACTCCCGCAACCGCGGCATACCATGCACGTCCCGCTCCTCGATCGCGATCGGCTGCGTATCGGGTTGCCCGGACTGGGCGCGCTGCGCCAGCGGCACAACCGCGTCGCCGCGGCCGAGTGCCAGCGCGTTGCGATAGCAGCGCTGCGCCTGCGCCGCGTCGTCCTGCCCGGCGAATGCGTCACCGAGCGCTTCCCAGGCGGCCGGGCCGGGCGCAAGCGCCAGCGAACGCTGCAGGTACTGATGGGCCTTGCCCCACAGGTTCAGCCGCACGCACATGCGTCCCAAGGTGAGCAGCAGGCTGGCGTCGTTGGGATGGGCGTCGAGCCAGCCTTCGGCGCGACGCAATCGCGCCTCGACATCGTCGCCGGCCAGGCTGCCGTAGGTTTCGATCAGACGTGGCGACCACTCGCGGCGCAGCGCGGACTCCACCTCGTCCATCGCCGGCAGGAGCAGCCCGAACGACGATGCACGGCGCGCATAGGCTTCGACCACGGCGGGAATGCGCCGCTGTGTCTTGGGCAGCTGCGACCACAGCGTATTCAGGGCGGCGCCATCCGGCGCGGCACCGAGGGTCGCGACCAGAACCTGTGCCTCCAGCGCCGCGTATGCGCGCGCACCCAGCGCACCGCTCTTGTGCAGCGGTTCGAGTGCGGCGCGCGCGCGACGCAGATCGCCACTTTCCAGCGCCGCCCGGGCCAGCTCGCGCCAGCCGCCGGGCGTCAGTGTGCCCTTGTCCGACTCGGCTGCCAGCAGGGCCAGCGCCTCGGCCGGCTTGCCTTCGCGCCGCAACAATCGGGCGCGCAGCACGCGCGCCGCCTGCGGCGCGGTCTGCGCGGCCTGGTTCAGCGACTCCAGCGCGCGGCCATGTTCGCCGCGACGCGACGACGCCTCGGCAGAAGCAAGCAGGGCCGGCCCGCGCAGGCTTTCCATCTGCGCCGCGCGATTGAGGTCGCGTTCGGCATCGCCGTGGCGACCTTCGATCAGGGCGACCAGGCCTTCGCCCAGGCGCTGCCGGCTGAGTCGCCGATGGCGCCGCGAGATTGCCCCGAACGGCCAGCGCAGCAATCGCCACAGCAGGACGAGCAGCGCCCACGCCAGCAACAGGATCACCACGATGGCGACGACCGTGGTCTCCACCCGCCAGCCGCGCATGCGCAGCAGCACATAGCCCGGGTCTTCCGCCACCCAGTGCCAGCCGAACGCCGCCAGCGCCGCCACGATCACCAATAACAGCACCCAGCGCCACAGCCTCATGAGCGGGCTCCACCCTTGCGTGGGGGCACGCCGCTGGCGGGCGCGGGTGTCGAAGCGGCGGGTGCCGGGGCGAGCGCATGCACGGCGCGCAGGTTGCGCAGTTCGGTCAACGCGGCACCCAGTTGTACCGGTGCCTTGGCCGGCAACTGGTTTTCAAGTTGCTTCAGCGTGTCGCGCGCCTGTTGCACGGCGGGCATGCTGTCGTCGAACTGGCTGGCCAAGCCGGCATCCACCCGCTGCAGTGCCGCGGCGTAGCCTTCGCTGTCGTGCGCCAGCAGGGCCGCTTGCGCCTGCGCCAGATCCAGCGCGGCCAGCTCGCGGGCGAAGCGCGCATCGGCCACCGCCAGCGGTGCGCCGTTGTCGCGCTGCACGGTGACCACGCTGGCCAGCGCGTGGCGAATGCGCGACCACGCATCCCTGGCCTGCCCGGCTGCGGGAACGTCGAGGGGTTTCAGCGGCAGGCTGTCCATCGCGCCGCGCAGTGCCTGCAGCTGCTGCAGCGCGCTGGCCTGGTTGGCCGGCTGGCTTTTCAGCAACGCTTCGCGTTCGGCCTGGACACTCTGGCGCACCCCGCTGAACGCGCCATCATTCACCGCGGCGAGGGTCTGGTCGGCCAGTGCGTACGCCGCGGCCGCCGCCTGCGCATCGTGAAACAGCGCGTAGCGTTCGGCACCCATGCGCAGCAGCGAGTCGGTCTCGTCCAGCAGCATGGCATCGTGCCCGGACAGGCTCTTCTCGGCCAGTCTCGCCACGGCGTCTTCCAGGTTGCGCGTGCGCTCGGCCTGGCCGAGCAATTCTTCGCGCAGCGAGCGATTGACCGCTGCCGCATCGTCAAGCCGCTGGTCGAGGCTGGCACGCTGGTCGCTGAGTCCGCCCAGTCGGGTTTCCAGCGTGTCCACGCGTTGTTGCAGGCTGGCCACGCCCTGGCTGTCGGCGGCGCTGCCGCGCTGCAACTGCCACTGTTGCCAGGCCACATAGCCTGCGGCCGCCAGCGCCAGCAGTGACAGCAGCAAGGCCAGCGCCAGACTGCCGCCACTGCGCGGCCGTGGGCCGGGGCGACTGGTGGGCCGCACCGGACGGGACAGCAGTGAATCGACTGCCGCAGGGTCGGGGCGCGCACCCTGTGACACGTCTGGCGTTTTCGGTTTGTCGGCGGGCTGATCTGGCTGGTTCATGGCCGCATGCTAGCAGGCCATACGCCTGCGTTCGTAGCAACGGTGCGTGAAAATCGGGCCTAGCGCGCCGCGGCGGCCAGCAAGTCGTCGGCCAGCGCCGAGGATGCGAGTTCGATCCTTGCAAAGCCGGCGTTGCGTGCGGCCGCGGCCATGCGCTCGCTGCTCACCACGGCGATGGCCGCCTGCAGCCGCGTCAGCGCCGGCAACGGTAGCAGCCGGCACAGGTTCTGCAGCGCTTCGTTGCTGGACAGCAGCACTCGCGCGGAATCCGGCAAATCCAGCAGCGCCTCGACATGGCGCCGGTCGAGCCGCGGTGGCACGCGCCGATACACCTGCACTTCGCGCAAGCGCGCACCGCGCACTACCAACTGACCGCGAAGGACACCGCGGCCTGCGGGCGCACCCACCAGGGTCACGCGGCGATCACGCAGGTCGCGCAGCAGCGGGAGATCAAGCATGCCCTCGCTGTCCTGCCGGCCGGGTACACACGGATCCTGCACCCCATGGCCGCGCAAGGCGCGCGCGGTTGCCTGCCCCACGGCCAGCACCACGGCACGGGTATGCAGCGGCGTGATCGCCGCCGCATGGCGCACCGCGGCGGGGCTGGTGAAAATCACCAATTCGTCGGCCAGGCCTTCGCGCAGCACGGCTCGCACCGCGGCGACATCGTCGGGCCCGCGCAAGGCCAATCCGGGCAGCAACACGGGCGTGCCGCCAAGCGCGCGCACCCGCCGCGCCAGCGCGCCCGCAGTGCCCACCGGACGCGTGATGACGAGCACGCGCCCGTGCAGGGCACCATCACGCAGGGATGTATTCAGTTGCATCCGCACACCACGTTCGCCAATCCGGCATGGCTCAAGTGTAGCGGTGGCCCTACACTGCGGGGTCTTCCCAACCCTATCGAGCCACGTGAGCACAACCGACGACAACACGAAAGACAGTGACGAGGCGCAGCGACTGATCCGGTTCATCCGCGACGAAATTCCGCTGGCCAGGGCGATGGACCTGCAATTGGGCCGCCATGACATGGACACGCTGAGCCTGCATGCGCCGCTGGCGCCAAACGTCAACGACAAGGGTTGCGCCTTCGGCGGCAGCCTGGTCAGCCTGATGACCCTGAGCGGCTGGGCCCTGGTCGAGCTGGCGTTGCGACGACGGCAGCTGGATTGCGACGTGTTCGTGGCCGAGTCCGGCGTGCGCTACCTGGCCCCGCTATGGCAGGACTTTCGCGCCGAGGCACGACTGGCCGCCGAGGCCGACTGGAGCAGCTTCTTCGGCACCCTGGCCGCGCGCGGCCGCGCCAGGATCAGTGTCGATTGCGTGGTACCCGGCGAAGACGGCCAGCCCGCCGCGACCCTGGCCGCACGTTTCGTGGCCAAGCGCCGCGACCGGACCCCGCCTGCATGAATGAGGCAGAATGGCGCGGTACCCGTCGACGAGGAACACCCATGCGCCGCATCCCGAGCATGCTGCTGATGCTGTCCATCCTGCTGCTGGCCGCTTGCGCCACGCAAGATCGCAGCCAGTCGCTCACCACCACGCTGTCCGCCTACGGCGGAATATTGCGCTGGGGCGATTTCGCCAGCGCGGTGCAATTCATCGACCCGGAGGTACGCGCCAAGCACCCGCTCACCGAACTGGACCTGGCACGCTACAAACAGGTGCGGGTCACCGAATACAACGACGACGCCGGCCCCGTGCCGATCAGCAAGACCGAAGTGCAGCAGACCGTGCGGATCAGTCTGGTCAACATCCACACCCAGGCCGAACGCAGCGTCATCGACCACCAGACCTGGCATTACGACGAAAAGACCAAGCATTGGTGGCTGACCAGCGGACTGCCGGACATCACCCAGGAATGACGGGGTCGGCGGCGGTCACCTGACGGCCGGGCACAACCCGTATAATCGCCGGTTTACCCGGATCGGCACGCGTTGCGTGCGAAGTGGACCCCCATGAACGATTTCCTGCACAAGCTGCCGCAATTCATCGGCAACCATGTCGCCTTGTCGGCACTGTTCGTGATCCTGCTGGTGGCCTTGATCGTCATCCAGGCCCAAGCGCTGTTCAGCAGGATCAAGGAACTGAGTCCCGCCGGACTGACCGCGCTGATCAACCGGGAGAGCCCGCTGCTGATCGACCTGTCCGCGCTTGCCGACTTCGAGAAGATGCACGTGCCCGGGGCGAAACATGTGGCGATGAGCCAGTTCGACCCGGAGAAGAAGGAACTGGCCCAGGCGAAATCGCTGCCGGTGGTGGTGATGGACAAGGATGGTCGCGGCAACTCGGCCAAGGCCGCGCAACGCCTGCTCAAGTCCGGCTTCGAGAAGGTCTATACCCTCGGTGGCGGCGTGCTGGGCTGGCACGCGGCGCAATTGCCGGTGGCCAAGGGCAACCGGTAGGAACGCGAGCGATGCTTTTGCCTTGATCTTCCGATGCGGCAAATGGGGCTGGATAGAACACAGTTGCTACAGCGGGAGATCGTGGATGCCGGCGCGGCCGGCGATGATCTCGGCGAGCACGTCCGGCGCATATTCGAACGAGTCGTAATACAGGCGATCCTCCGGCAAGCCGGCATCGATGAACGCCTGACGGCCGGCATCGACCATGGCCGGCGGCCCGCTCATGTACACATCATGCCCGGACAGGTCCGGGTAATCGGCCAGCACCGCCTCGTGCACCAGTCCGACGCGCAGGCCTGCAGCCTGTTCCGGATCGGACACCACGGCGTGGAACTTCAGGTGCGGCAATTCGCGTACCCAGTGTTCGGCCAGTTCACGCAGGTAGAAATCCGACGCGCTGCGCGCGCCCCAGTACAGGTGGATCGGACGGCGCGTTCCCAGCGCAATGAAATGCTCCACGATTGCCTTGATCGGCGCAAAGCCGGTGCCACCGGCCATGAAGATCATCGGGCGCTCCGAATCCTCGCGTGGCACGAAGGTACCCAGCGGGCCTTCCACCCGCAGGCGATCGCCGATCGCCAGCTGGTCATTGACCCACGAGGTGAAACCACCTCCATCGACGTGCCGCAGGTGCAGCTCGATCGCACCATCCGGCTGCGGGCCGTTGGCGATCGAATACGGGCGCCGCTTGCCGTCTCCCAGCAGCACGTCCAGGTACTGGCCCGGCAGGCGTTTGAGTGGTGCGTGGCCATCGTCCGGCAGCAGGCGCAAGCCGATCACGTCGCGCGCCAACCGCCACTTGTAGTCCACCAGCACGCTCAGCTGGCGCCGCGCGACATCTTCCACCGAGGCCACTTCGCGCGCCTCCAGCAGCAGGTCACTGGCAGGCACGGCCTGGCAGAGCAGGACGGCGTGGTGCGCCACCGCGCTGGCATCCAGGCCCAGTGGCGGGTTGCGCGGATATTCGCAGCGTCCCTTCAGCAGGATCGCCTTGCAGCTGCCGCAAACCCCGGAGCGGCACGAATAGGGCAAGGCCACGCCCGCCCGTTGCGCCGCCTCCAGCACCGTTTCGCCCGGCGCCACCGGAAACTGGCGGCCCGAGAATTTCAAGGTGACTATGTACACGTGGGGTTGCCCTGTCTGCTCCTGCGCAGGCGTCATCGACGTGTCCTCCCGCCTGTCGCGGATGCCCCGAAAAGCCCGGCTCTCCCCTTGCGGACAAGTCATGTGCCCGAGGCTCGCGAACCGACCCGATCCACCGCCAACTCGGCACCGCTTGCCGAAACGACGCCCGGCACGCCTGCAGGCTAAGGCGCGCACCATGCCAATGCAACCGGCGGCGCGGCAGATGTCCGACCCATTCCGACGCAAGCATTGTCCCGCCGCCGCCCGCGTTCGACAATGCGCCTTTGCCCTACAGGACAATCCCGTGAGCATCTGGAAACAGGATCCCGATCTGGCCCGCATCAATGGCTGGAGCGCCAATACCATGATGGAGACGCTGGGCATCCGCATCACCGCCGTCGGCGACGACTGGCTGCAGGGCAGCATGCCGGTCGACCATCGTACCCACCAGCCGTACGGCCTGTTGCACGGCGGCGCCTCGGTGGCGCTGGCCGAGACGCTGGGCAGCACGGCGGCGATGCTGACGCTCGACCCGGACAAGGAGTTGGCGGTGGGACTGGACATCAACGCGAACCATGTCCGCGGCGTGCGCAACGGCATCGTCACCGGCACCGCGCGGATGCTGCACCTTGGCCGAACCACCCAGGTGTGGGAGATCCGCATCGAGGACGACAACGGCGCGCTGGCATGCATTTCCCGCATCACCATGGCGGTGGTGCCCGCGCGCGTCATGGGCCCGCGTTGAACGACGCGCCCTATGCCAGCCTCACCCCCGACCTGGTGCTTGATGCGGTCAGCGCCTGCGGGCTGTGGCCGGATGGGCGCCTGCTGGCGCTGAACAGCTACGAGAACCGGGTGTGGCAAGTCGGGCTGGAACGCTCTGAATCGGAGCCGGCCGCACCCGTGATCGCGAAGTTCTACCGCCCGGGCCGCTGGACCGATGCGGCCATCATCGAGGAGCACCAATTCGCGCAGGAGCTGGCGGATGCCGAGCTGCCGGTGGTGGCGCCGCTGGCGTTCGAGGGCCGCACGCTGCTGCACCACGAAGGCTTCCGTTACGCACTCACCACGCGTCACGGCGGGCGCGCGCCGGAACTGGAGGCAAGCGACCAGCTGCAATGGCTGGGCCGCCTGATCGCACGCATGCACGTGGTCGGCGGGCGCCTGCCGTTTGCCCATCGCGGCCGGCTCGATCAGGCGACCATGGTCGAGCAACCGATGCAGGCGGTACTCGACTCGTCGCTGCTGCCGCTGTCGCTGCGCACCAACTATCGCGCTGCCGCGACACGGCTGGGTGGCGCCATCGGCGCGCGACTCGCCGCCATCGGCCCGGTGCGGCAGCTTCGCCTGCACGGCGACTGCCATCCCGGCAACGTGCTGTGGACCGAGGCCGGCCCGCACTTCGTCGACCTGGACGACGCCCGCAGCGGGCCGGCGGTGCAGGATCTGTGGATGCTGGCCAACGACGAACGCGCACTGGATGACCTGCTCGAAGGCTACCGCCAGTTCCGCGACTTCGACGACGACGAACGGGCACTGATCCCCGCCCTGCGCGCCATGCGCCAGCTGCATTACGCCGGCTGGATCGCCGCGCGCTGGCACGACCCGGCCTTTCCCGCCGCTTTCCCGTTCGCGGCCGAATCGCGCTGGTGGGAGCAGCACGTGGCCGATCTGCACGAACTGTCCGACGAGCTGGAATAGCCCGCACCCTCTAACCCCGCAGACGAATCAGCAAAAACCGAACACCGCGCCCACTACAATCGCGTTCAATCCCCGGAGCCCTGCATGCGTACCATCCTGTTCCGCCTGATCGGCATTCTCGAAGTCGCCGGCGGCCTGTACGGCGTAGCCGCGATGCTGCGCCGCCTGCTGCCGCTGGGTTCGACCCACGACAGCGTGATCGCGCTGATCGGACTGGCGTTGTTCGGCTTCGTGCTGGCTGCCGGCGTGCAGCTGATCGATGGCAGCGACCGTGGCATCCGCATGTCGCTGTGGGCGCAACTGCTGCAGGTGCCGCTGATCGCCACGCCGGTGTTCAGCTATGCGCTGCACAGCGGCGCCTTCGTCGACGCCTTCGCCACCCTCCACAGCACGCCACGGCCGGGCATCGACTGGCGCCTGGGCAGTCAGGGCTTCGTGCTGGCGGTGGCCGGCCCGTCGGTGTCGCGACTGGGCATCAACCTGCTGGCGCTGTTGTCGTGGCTGGCGCTCAGGTTCCGCTGACCCCTGGCACAATCGCACGAGCTGGCGCATGCCACCGGGATGAGCGCACCAGCCGCTATCATGCGCGGATGAATAGCCCCGTTGCCGTCCCCGTCATCCGCCTGAAATCCGATCGCAGCCCCGGCCACCCATGGGTGTGGTCGGCGCAGGTCCACAAGCCGGCATCGAAACTGCCGCCGGGCAGCGTGGTCGAGGTGCAGGACGCCAAGAACCGCTTCGTCGGCCGCGCGTTCTGGAACGGCCACGCGCGCATCGCGCTGCGCCTGCTCGACACGCATCCGGACGCCGCGATCGACGCCGAGTGGATCGCGGCACGCATCGCCCGCGCCGTGCAGCTGCGCCGCGAATGGCTGCAGCTCGACCGGGTCAGCGATGCCTGGCGCGTGGTGAACAGCGAGGGCGACGACCTGTCCGGCCTGATCGTGGACCGCTACGCCGACATCCTCGTCATCGAATATTTCGCCGCGGGCATGTGGAAGTTCCGCGAGGCGATCCACGCCGCGCTGCTCACGCACTTCCCCGGCACGCAGCTGTACTGGTTCGCCGAGTCGCACGTGCAGAAACAGGAGTCGTTCGACGTCCGCAGCCCCGACGTGCCGGCACCGTTCGAGGTGCACGAGCACGGCCTGCGCTTCCACGCCGCACCGGGCTCGGGCCACAAGACCGGCTTCTTCGCCGACCAGCGCGACAACCGCAAGCGCTTCGCCGAACTGGCGAAAGGCCGCCGCGTGCTCGACCTGTGCTGCAACGCCGGCGGCTTTGCCGTGCACGCGATGGCGGCCGGCGCGCGCGAGGCGGTGGGTGTGGATCTCGACGCGGGCATCCTCGAAGTCGCCCGCGCCAACGCCGCCGCCAACGGCGTCGAGGTCAACTTCGAGCAAGCCGACATCTTCGACTGGGTGCGCGCGGCGGTGGCCCGCGGCGAGCGCTACGACGCGGTGGTCCTCGACCCGGCCAAGCTCACCCGCGACCGCAGCAAGGTGATGGACGCGCTGAAGAAATACTTCGCGATGAACCGCATGGCGCTGGACATCATCCCGCCCGGCGGCCTGCTGCTGACCTGCTCGTGCACCGGCCTGGTCGGCGAAGGCGAGTTCCTGGAGATGCTGCGCCGGGTGGCGCTCAACGCCGGCCGTGAAATCCAGGTGCTGGAAGTACGCGGCGCCGGCGCCGACCACCCGTTCCGCACCGACGTGCCCGAAGGCCGCTACCTGAAGGCAGTGTTCTGCCAAGTGGGTTGAGGCTGCCGGATTTTCGTAGGATCCCGCTGGCGGGCGATGCTGTTACGAATCCCGAATCCCGACACAAAAGCATCGCCCGCCAGCGGGATCCTGCTTGCTGGCTTCAACTGCGCGGCAGCCGTCCACGCAGCGAGGCAGCGTCGAACGGGCCGCGTGCGGCGATCAACTCGCGCGCGGCGTCGACCTGGTCCCACGTATTCCACAGCAGCACGCCGCGCACGCGACCGCCGTCAAGGTAATACACCACACCCTCGCGGTTCGGCTCGCGCCAGTCCTCAACCACCTGCAACCGCGTATCCAGCAGGCCGACGGCCTCGTAGCCGAGGTCGAACAGGTCGGAATAGAAGAACGGCAGCGTGGTGTACTGCTCCTCGATGCCGGCCATCGCGCGACCGGCGAGCCGGCCCATGCCGATCGCGGCGTCCTCATGCTCCACGCGCATGCGCCGATCCAGTGCCGGACTATGGAAATTCGCCACATCGCCGGCGGCCCAGATATCCGGATCGCTGCTGCGCAATTGCGCATCCACCACGATGCCGTTGTCGACGGTGAGCCCGGCCTGCTCGGCCAGCGCAGTATTCGGCGTCACGCCGAGACCGGCCACCACCGCCTCCACCCGCAATACCTCGCCGTCGGACAACGCCAGTTCCACGCCGCCGTCGGTCGCGCCGCCGCCGGTCACCGTGATGCCGCTACGCACATCCACACCATGGCTGCGGTAGTAATCATCGAGGTAACCGGTCAGCCCGGCTGGATAACGGCCGGCCCCGATGGCCGCGCCGGGGAACAGCATCGTCACCTTGCAGCCCGCGCTGCTCAGCGACGCGGCCAGCTCGCTGCCGATGAAACCGCCGCCGATCACCGCGACATAGGCGCCGGGCTGGGCGTAACGGCGCAGCGCCTGGTAATCGTCCAGCGTGCGGAAATGGATCAGCCGTTCGCCACCGTCGAACGGCAGCCGCCGCGGCGTCGCCCCGGTGGCCAGCAGCAGGCGGCGGTAGCGATAGGTGTCGCCGTGACCGTCGCGTGCCACATGCGCG
>DATNGL010000263.1:0-2007 GCA_035605895.1 Rhodanobacter sp. | reverse complement strand
CCGTTCGATACGCGTACGGCGGCCGAAGCGGCGCGCCTGAAGATCACCCAGGCGATCCCCGGCGTGCCGGCGCGGCTGGAGCAGGATGCCAGCGTGGATGCCACTCCGGCCGCGGCGGCCGTCAGCACGGGCAAGCCCGGCGGCTGGGCCGTGCAACTGGCGGCGATGAGCGGCCAGGCCGATGCGAACGCCTTGCGCGACAAGCTGCGCGCGGCGGGCTTCGACGGGTTTGTCGACTCCGTGCAATCCGGCGGGAAGACGTTGTGGCGCGTGCGCGCCGGTCCGCAAACCCAGCGCGCCGATGCGCTGCGCGTGCACGACCAGATCAAGGCCAGGCTTGGCCTCGACGGCAACGTCGTCTCGGTACCCTGATCCCCTCCATGACCCACGCCGCGACGCCATCTTCCCGGGGAACCCAAACCCCGAAAGCCCGTGGCCATGACGGCGCCCTGGCGGACAGGTCGAGCAACCGCATGAGGTGGCTGCAGGAATGAACTGGCTCGACGGAATCATCCTGGTCATCCTGGGGCTGTCCGTGCTGATCGGCCTGATGCGCGGGCTGGTCGCCGAACTGCTGTCGCTGGTGATCTGGGTTGCCGCGTTCTGGGTGGCGGCGCTGTTCGGTCCGGACGTGGCGGCGCTGTTCGACAACGCGATCTCGCTGCCGGTGGCGCGGATCTGCCTGGGCTATGCGATCTGCTTCTTCGGCGTGCTGCTGGTCGGCGCGGTCGTGCGATTCGCGGCGAGGAAGCTGATCTGGAGTACGGGGCTGACCGGCATCGATCGCCTGCTCGGCGTGCTGTTCGGCTTCGTGCGGGGCGTGCTGGTGGTGACCATCATGGTGTTCCTGGTCGGGCTCACCGCCGTGACGCGCGAACCGTGGTGGCAGCAGTCCGCCTTGCTGCCGCAGTTCCAGGGCACCGCGGCATGGCTGGGCCAGAACATCCCGGCCGGCGTGGCCGATCACCTGCATCCGGAGGCGGTGCTGGACAAGCTGAAATCCGAACCGTTGCTGCAGCGGCACGGGCCGGCCGGGTCGTCCAGCGCCAGGCCGCCGCCGAACCTGCTGGATCGGGTCGCGCCTTCCGAGCTGCTCCAGCAGGTGCACAACTTGTCCGACCGCATGCACGCCCCCATCTCCGGTTCGCGTCCTGCGCCGGCGGCGCCATCCACCGGGCGGGCGCCCGCGGCGGCCGGCAGCGTTTCCGGCCAACCTCGACATCCTTGAACCAGTATCCCTGAAACAGGCCACCCATCATGTGCGGAATCATCGGCATCGTCGGTACCACGGAAGTGGCGTCGGCGCTTTATGACGGCTTGACCGTGCTGCAGCATCGCGGCCAGGACGCGGCCGGCATCGCCACGGTGGACGGCTCGCGGCTGCGCCTGCACAAGGGCAACGGACTGGTGCGCGACGTGTTCGGCGAGCGCGCGATGGGCGAGCTGCGCGGGCGCATCGGCATCGGCCATTGCCGCTACCCCACGGCCGGCTCGGAAGGTTCCGCCGAGGCGCAGCCGCTGTACGTCAATTCCCCCTACGGCATCGCGTTCGCGCACAACGGCAACCTGGTCAACACCGAGGCGCTGCGCCGCGAGATGTTCGAGGACGACCGCCGCCACATCAACACCGATTCCGATTCCGAGGTGCTGCTCAACGTGCTGGCGCACGAGCTGCAGATCCAGGATCGCATGCAACTGACCCCCGACCACATCTTCAAGGCGGTCGCCGGCGTGCATGCGCGCGCACGCGGCGGTTATGCCTGCATCGCGCTGCTGCTCGGCTACGGCCTGGTCGCGTTCCGCGATCCGCACGGCATCCGGCCGCTGGTGCTGGGCGAGCGCGTCACCGCCGAAGGGCGCGAATATGCCGTGGCCTCGGAATCGGTGGCGCTGGACGTGCTCGGCTTCAAGCTGGTGCGCGACATCATGCCGGGCGAGGCGGTGATCATCACCGACCACGGCCAGCTGCACAGCCGCCGCTGCGCCGAGGGCGCCATGCACACGCCG
>DATNGL010000262.1:0-2432 GCA_035605895.1 Rhodanobacter sp. | reverse complement strand
CGCACATGGTCGGCGTGGATTTCGACATCGAAGGCGGCCAGACCCAGGCGCAGATCAACAACCTGGTGTCCAACGCGGCCTATGCGCACACCTTGTATCCGAACCTGCGCTTCTCGTTCACGCTGGCCACGCTGGCGGCGTCGGACGGCAGCCATGGCGGCCTCAACGGGGTCGGTGACATGGTGGTACGCGCGGTCCAGGCGGCCAATCTTCCGAACTACACGATCAACCTGATGGTGATGGATTTCGGTTCGGCCAGCCCGGGTGTCTGCGTGGTCTCGAACGGACAATGCGACATGGGGCAGTCGGCGATCCAGGCCGCCGTGAACCTCGAGCAGACCTATGGCGTTCCGGCCAGCCGGATCGAACTGACCCCGATGATCGGCGTGAACGACGTCAGCAGCGAGGTGTTCACGGCGGCCGATGTCGATACGGTCACCAACTACGCGGTGAGCCAGGGTCTGGCAGGCCTGCACTTCTGGTCGCTGGATCGCGACACGCCATGCCAGGGCAGCAGCGGCTATGCCTCGCCGACCTGCAATTCCTTGAGCGGCACGCCACCGCTGCAATACACCGACCGGTTCCTGCAGGACCTCGGCCGATAAGCGGTTGTTGAGCGCGGCCGTGCGCATGCAGGCAGCATGCGCACGGCCTACTGCCGCGCTTCCAGCCGCAGTCCGCGCGGGGTCAGCCAGCGTTCGACCAGCTCGAACAGGGCCTGCACCAGCAGCGCCAGCACGGCAGCGGGAATCGCTCCTTCCAGGATCAACTCGATGCTGTCCAGCCGGATGCCGGTGAGGATCGGCTGGCCGTAGCCGCCGGCACCGATCAGTGCGGCCAGGGTGGCGGTGCCCACGTTGATCACGGCGGCGGTCTTTACTCCGGCCAGGATCGAGCGCGTTGCCAGCGGCAGTTCGATCCGGCGCAGGCGCACATGGCTAGGCAGGCCCAGCGCGGCAGCGGATTCGTGCAGCTCGGGCGCGATGCCGACCAGGCCGGCGTGCGTGTTGCGCACGATCGGCAGCAGGCTGTACAGGAACAGGGCGGCAATCGCCGGCCAGCTGCCGATGCCCAGCAACGGGATCATGAACACGAACATCGCCAGCGAAGGCACCGTCTGCAGGATGCCGGTCGCACCGATCACCAGTTGTCCGGTTCGGCGCAGGCGCGCGGCGAGAATGCCCAGCGGGATCGCCAGCAGCACCGCCAGCCCCAGCGAGATCGCCACCAGCTCGATGTGCTCGACGCTGCGCTGGCGCAGGCGTTGCCACATGCCGTGCCGGCCCTGTTCGGCATGCGTGCCGAGAAAGTCGGCGGCAACCGCGGTGTCGCCGCGACCGTGGAGCTTCACGGCGGCATTCATGGCGCGCATGGCGGGTTCGTCGATGCGGCCGGCGAGCTTGCGCAGCGCCGTGACGAAGGCGGGCGCGCTCTGTTGCAGCGACAGGCGATACAGGTAGACGGCCTCGTAGCGCGGAAAGTAGTGCCGGTCGTCAAGCAGGGTGCGCAGGTGGTAGTAGGGGATCTCGGCGTCGGTGCTGTAAAGGTCGATCGTGTCCACCGCGCCGCCGGCCACCGCACGATAGGACAGCGCGTGGTCCAGTCCGCTGACGCCGGTTTGGGGCAGCCCGTAGGCCCGGCGCAAACCGGGCCAGCCGTCGCCGCGGTCCATGAACTCGTTGGAGAAGCCGAAGCGCAGGGTCGGGTGCTGGCGCAGGTCGGAGATCCGCGTGATGCCCAGCCGCGCCGCCTCATCGTCGCGCATGCCGATCGCATAGGTGTTGTCGAAGCCGAGCGAGTCGGTGATGCCGATTCCCAGCGGTTTCAGCTTCGCGCGCAGCGTGGCGATGTCGGCATCGGCCGGCACGTTCTTCAGCAGTTCCTGGGTCAGCGTGCCGGTGTATTCCGGGTACGCATCGATGTCGCCCTGCTGCAATGCCTTCCACAGGATGCTGGTGCCGCCCAGTTCGCGCCGGTGCACGGCATCGACCCCGGCGTCGCGCGCGCTCAGTCGTGCGATTTCTCCGAGGATCACCGACTCGGTGAATTGCTTGGAACCGATGCGCACCGGTTGGGCGGGTGCCGGCGCCGACAGCAGGAACAGGCCCAGCATCAGGACGATGGCAGACACGCCGCGCATCATGACGACTCCGGCAGGCGTCGCTGGGCCTGCACGAACTGGCGGACGAAATCGTTCGCGGGACGATCGCGCAGATCCTCGAAGCCGCCGTCCTGCACCACCGCGCCGTGTCGCAGCAGCACCAGCCGATCGGCGAACCAGGCTGCCTCGGCCAGGTCGTGGGTGACCACGATCACGGTCTTGCCGAGCTGGTCGAAGATGCGTTTCAACTCGTCCTGCAATTCGTGCCGCACGATCGGGTCGAGCGCGCCCAGCGGTTCGTCCAGCAACAGCGCATCGGGATCGGCCATCA
>DATNGL010000261.1:0-2677 GCA_035605895.1 Rhodanobacter sp. | reverse complement strand
GGACAGGCGGTCGGTGGCCACCATCAGCAGCCGATCGTCGGACAACGCGTAGACATCGCGCACCTTGCCGCGGTGGACCAGTTCGAGTCCGGGAAGGTTCGATTGCGGCAGGGTGGTGGGCACGGCAGCGGGTTCCACGTGGTGGCGGGACACCCATTCTAGCCGCTGCCGCGCCGGAGGTTTCGGGTGCACTGCTAGAATTGCCAACCTTTGGACCCATGTGTTGCCGATGCGCATCTTCCTGATCGCGGCGCTCTCGCTCGCCGCCTTGCCCAGCTTCGCCCAGGCCCCGGTCAAGCCGACCCGGTTGGGCCTGTGCGCGGCCTGCCATGGCGAAACCGGCCACGCCAGCATGCCCGGCGTGCCGAACCTGGCCGGGCAGCATCTCGACTACCTGCGCGATGCGTTGAAGCAATACCGCGACGGTCGCCGCAACGTGCCGGTGATGCGCGCGGCGATCGGGCCGCTCAACGATGCCGAACTCGACGCCTTGGCGCATTGGTACAGCGCGCAGTCGCCGGTGCGTCCATGAGCTTTACCTACACGGTCTGGTTCGCGATCTTCGGCCTGCTGATCGGGCATGCGCCGGGTGCCGTCGTCGGCGCGGTGACCGGTTTCATCTTCGACAACCTGCGCCACAGCCAGCGCAAGCAGGCCACGCCCGAAGCCGGCGGCTACGTGGGCCCGCTGTTCACCCTGCTTGGCGCGGTGGCGAAGTCCGACGGCCGGGTGTCGGAGGCCGAGATCGCGGTGGCGGAGCGCCTGATGACGCGCATGAACCTGGGCGCAGAGCAGCGCAAGCAGGCCGTGGCCAGTTTCAATGTCGGCAAGCAGCCGGAGTTCGATGCCACGCGCACCATCGCCGAACTGCGCAATTGGGTCGGCATGCGCCGCGATCACGCCTTCCCGGTGCTCGACGTGGTAATCGAGACGGTGCTGGCCGAAGGCAACCCCGGTCCCGAGAAGATGTCGATCCTGCGCCAGCTCGCCTTTGCGCTGCGCGTCAGCGACATGGAGCTGATGGCGTTGATGGCGATGAAGGGCTATGCGTGGAGTGCCGGCCCGGGCCAGGGCAGCCATGGCCGCGCCTGGAATACCGGCAGCGGCTATGTGCCGCCGCAGCGCGCGCCACAGGGGCCAGATCCCTATGCCGTGCTGGGCATCGACCGCAACGCCGACGAACGGGCGATCAAGCGCGCCTACCGCAAGCTCATTTCCGAACACCACCCCGACCGCCTCGGCGACCTGCCCGACGACATGCGCAAGCGCGCCGAGTCGCGCGCCAGCGAAATCAACGCGGCGTACGACCGGATCAAGGAAGCTCGAGGTTTCAAGTAGGAGCCCGCTGGCGGGCGATGCTTTTGCTCTTGCGATTCTCTGTTTCCTGTTTCCGGCCCCAAGTGCATCGCCCGCGAGCGGGCTCCTACAATAGACGTCACCTTCGAGCCACGTGGTAGTCATCATGAGCAAGCAGAGCCCCATCCTGGCCCCGTCCATCCTCGCCGCCGATTTTGCCCGGCTCGGTGAAGACACCGCCGCCGCGCTCGCCGCGGGTGCCGACTGGGTGCATTTCGACGTGATGGACAACCATTACGTGCCGAACCTCACGATCGGTCCGATGGTGCTGAAATCGCTGCGCGACTACGGCATCAACGCGCCGATCGACGTGCACCTGATGGTCAAGCCGGTGGACCGCATCGTGCCGGACTTCGCCAAGGCGGGGGCCAGCCTGATCAGCTTCCATCCCGAAGCGAGCGAGCACATCGATCGCACGCTGGGACTGATTCAGGAATCCGGCTGCCAGGCCGGTCTGGTGTTCAATCCCGCCACGCCGCTGGATTACCTCGACTACGTGATGGACAAGCTCGACCTGATCCTGATCATGTCGGTCAACCCCGGCTTCGGCGGCCAGCGGTTCATTCCCGGCACGCTGGAGAAACTGCGCCAGGCGCGCGCGCGGATCGAGGCCAGCGGCCGCGCGATCCGGCTGGAAGTGGACGGCGGCGTCACCGCGGAAAACATTGGTGCGATCGCCGCTGCCGGCGCGGACACTTTCGTCGCCGGCTCGGCGATCTTCCATGCGAAGGACTATCGTGCCGAGATCGCCGCCATGCGCAAGGCGATCGGATGAGGAAGGCCGCCGCCATGTGCAAGGCGATCGGCTGATCTGCCTGCACGAACGGATTTCCGCATAAAAATCCCGGCGCACTGCGCCGGGATAAACGTCGTCGGAGACGTGAGAGGAAACACCATCGATTGGCTTGTGCCGATGCGACCGTTGCAGAGGGAGGGTCAACGACCGCATCGGCATGTTCCACGGCAAAGAGGAACGGCAGCCAATCACAGGTTCTGACCGGGTCGATCGGCAATGGTTCCCGACCCTGGCGATGATCCGGTGACGGCATTGTTCAGGTTCATGCGACGTGCCTGAACCACATAGCGCAGCGGGCCGCCGGGGACGATCGCATCGAACGGATAGCAGGTGACCAGCCACAGCCCATCCGTGCTGTCGGCGGCGGGTAGGCGTTCGTGCCGGCTGTCGAGGATGCGGTGGCCGCTGACCTGGTAGTCGCTGCCACCATGCGGGCCATCCAGGTGCAGCCGGTCGCCCGGCCACAGCATCTGCAGAAAGCGGAACTGGGTGTCGCGATGCGCACTGATCACGCTCAGCCCGTGG
>DATNGL010000260.1:0-30169 GCA_035605895.1 Rhodanobacter sp. | reverse complement strand
ATTCCACGCGACATTCACCATGAGTCGGTATCCCGATGCCGCCAGCGTTCCCGTGTACTCAAGGGCTCCTCGAGACACCTGCTTGCGGGAGTCCCGCCGACCGTACCGGCGCGCTTCTTACTGAACCTGCACCGGTGCATCCGGCATCCGCTCATCCGGACCATTCGCAATGGCTATCACCGGCAACCGACTTGCCTGCAGCTTCGCGTTTAGCGCTTTCATGTCATGCGACTTGAGGTATTGCCAACGCTGGGCTACGGACTTCATGGACTGATCGTACTCATCGTATTCCTCGTAGAACTGCGCAGTCGGCGCGTTGGCCGACATCACGTTGATCTCGTTGGACAAATAGGCGATGCGTGCATTCAGCCGAACGGAATAGTTGAGTAGCCCCACGCCGGTCTTCGCCTTGTATTGATAAAGCTCACCTTGCAGCGCAAGTGCTTTTGCGTCCAGACCGGCAAGCAGCTTCTGCAGGCTTGTGCTCCCGCTCGCCTTCTTCTCCAAGGCCTTCAACTGCTGGCGTACGTCAAGAACCTGGTTGATGACGGCATGATTCCGCCACAGCAGATTCTGTGCCTTGTTGCCCAGGTTGAATTGTTTGACGAGATCAGCCTGCGTGGCCCTGGAGCGCGGGTCGTTTTTTACGGTCAACGTCTGCCGATAAGTGTTCCCACCCACCGCGAGGACGACCTTGTAAATACCTGGCACGACATACGCCCCATTCGGCCCCCGGCCCTCGTTGTAAGCCACCATGTCATGAATCGGCGGTGCCGCGGGGAAGCGCAGGTCCCACACAAACCGGTTGATGCCGCGATGATCGGTCAGCTTGGTGTCGCCAACGGGGCTGCGCATGAAACCGCCCTTGTTCGACTTCCATGAGGCATCGTCGACATTGTTGAACGAATTGACCAGATTGCCGGCGGAATCGTAGATCGTCAGGGTGATTTTCCCGGTCGGCTTGTCCTTCAAGTAGTAGGAAATCACATCGTTGGGAGGATTCTCGCCCACCTGGTTTCCCACCGAGGCGCGTCGGCCGGCTTGCATGCGCAGGATGAATGCCGGTGCGGATTTGAACAGGTGGGCTGGACTCTGCATGACCTCCGCGCTCATCTCTCGCAGCGCGGATATGTCGTCCATGCCCCAGGCCGAACGCCCGTGGGTTGCCACCAGGAGGTCGGCGCCCTTGATCGCGATGTCGCGTACTTCGGCGGTGGGCAGATTCAGCTGCAGTGACTGCCATTGCCGCCCGCCGTTGAATGACACCGCTATGCCATTGGCCGTACCGGCGAACAGCAGGTCCTTGTTCACCGTGTCCTGCCTGACCACATAGACATAGTTGGGCGCGGCAAGACCATCGACGATGCTCGACCAGGTGGCGCCGAAGTCATGGGTCACGAAGACATAAGGTGTACCGTCGCCCATTTTGTGCTTGTCGACGGCGACAAAAGCAGTGCCAGGGTCGAAATGCGATGCCTCGATGGCATTGACGCGACCCCACTCCGGCATCTTCGGCGGCGTGATTTTCTTGTAGGTCTTGCCGGCGTCAAGCGTCAACCAGACCAACCCGTCGTCGGTTCCCAGCCAGATTTCACCTTTGCGCAGTGGCGACGGCGCAATCGCATAGATCACGTCGTAGTATTCGACGCTCGCATTGTCCTGGGTAATGGGGCCGCCGGATGATTGCTGCTTGGACTTGTCATTGCGGGTCAGATCCTTGCTGATGACGGTCCAGCTCTTGCCGCTGTCCTTGCTGGCCATGAGGTACTGCGAGCCCAGGTACAGCGGATGCGAATCCTCCCCGTCCCACGACGCAAACGCAAACGGATCAGTCCAGGTGAAACGGTACTTCACGTCCTTCGCGGCATACCCACTGTTCGCATTCGACCACGGCGCAATGTCCTGTATCGTCCTGGTACGCATGCTGTAACGCGTCAAGCCGCCCGAATATCCTCCTTCAACAATGTAGTCGGGATCATTTGGGTCGGCGAACACGTATCCCGACTCGCCATCATCGCCGCCAACAACAAAAACATCCTTGGCGGAAATGCCGCCCAGGCCACGGCTTGCCGTGCCAAACGCACATCCGGACGGACAATCCTGGGTAGACGCATAGATGTTGTACGGAAAACGATCATCCGTCGAAATGTGATAAAGCTGACCAATGGGCAGGTTGTAGTACTTGCCCCAGGTCTTGCCACCATCCACGCTCGTCACGACACCCTGGTCATGGCCCTGGACCATCAGATCGGGATGCAAGGGGTTCATCCAGAATGCGTGATTGTCGCCCCCCGGAATTGCAACCGCATTCCAGGTGCTGCCGCCGTCGGTGGATTTGAAGAATCCGGTATTCGTCGCGTACAGGGTGTTCGCATTCGTCGGGTCGGCAAACACGTTGGTGAAATACCACGCGCGTCCACGAATGCGCTGGTCGGCACTGATCAGCTTCCAGTCCGCACCGCCGTTGTCCGAGCGAAACAGACCGCCGTCCGCGGCCTCGACGAGCGCATAGACGACCCGCCCATGCGAGTTCCCGCCCGCCACGGCAACGCCGATTTTTCCCAGGACGCCCGAGGGCAGGCCGTGGCCTTGCAGGCGGACCCAGGTCTTGCCCTGGTCCGTCGATTTGAACAAACCGTCGCCTTCACCGCCGCTCGACATGTGCCAGGGCTTGCGGTACATCGTCCACATACCTGCGTACACCACCGACGCATCCGACGGGTCCATCGACAGGTCGATGCCGCCGGTCTGATCATTCACATACAGCGTCTTGTCCCAGGTCTTTCCGCCATCGGTGGAGCGGAAGATGCCGCGATCCTTGCTCGGACTGTAGATGCGCCCGAGCGCTGCCACCATCACCACGTTCGGATCTTTCGGATCCACGACAATCTTGGCGATATGTCGCGTGTTCTTCAGACCGATGTTGGTCCAGTTCTTGCCGCCATCGGTTGACTTGTACACGCCATCGCCAAAAGTGGCGTCACTGCGCGGATCCGCCTCACCCGTGCCGACATAGACAATATTCGGGTCGGAGGGGGCCACGGCGATGGCACCGATGGAGGACACCGGTTCGTGATTGAAAGTCGGCTCCCAGGACAAACCGGAGTTGGTTGTTTTCCAGACCCCGCCGTTGGCGCTGCCAAAGTAGAACGTGCGCGGTTGGGTCGGAACGCCGGCCACCGCCAGGACGCGGCCGCCATCAAAAGGGCCTATGAGTCGCCAGCTCATGTGGGCATACATGTCGGGCGCCACGGTTTGCGCCGCGGCACTGACGAAAGCCATGAGGAGCAAAACGCCGACGCCAGACAGGGCTCTCGCCCTGGTGGTAATGTTCAAGACCATGATCGTTCCCCTGCGCTAGTGTCTGTGCCAATGCCGAACTTGGTTCGGTGCATCAATCGACCGCGAAGCCGAGTCAAACCAACCGTTTGGTTTTTTGCCGAACCCGGTTTTTGAACCCCGAATTTTACTGTTTGAGGAAGAACGCGGCCGCCGCCATCTCTGGCCACATTGGTCAAGACCGAACCCCCCGTTGATACTACGCAGCGCGCCGGATGGATGCAAAGCGCGCAAGGCGTGCGCACCAATATGGCACCCGAGTCGAGCAAGTGAATCGTAGCCTCAAGGCCCAAGTCTGTGGAATTGATTCACATCTATTCGGATTTCGGCATGGTCCATCGCGGCGGAAGGCGACGTCTTCGTGCGATGGTCCGCGGGGGTCAGCTGACAGCCGGCTGCAGCTTGAATGCCAGCGTGTAGCGCGGGGCGTAGCAGATCCTGTTAGGTGGCCGACCCACGTGCGGGATGCCGCCGTCGAACACCACCAACCGGCCAGGTTTGGGCGTGACCACAACCTCGGCATCCATTTGCGAGTTGTAGAACAACGTCTCGCCGCCCCATTCGGCGTTCCACTCGGGAGCGATGTACCACAAGGCAGTCAGCCCTTTCTCGCCAGGTTGGATATCGGTGTGAATGAACAGCATGTCGCCGTAGGCAGCGTGGTTGCAGTAGCTGCGGTGGAGCCGGTAGGCAACACCATCGTCGAAATCGCGCACAGCCTCCAGGGTCGGCTGATAAACCGCCAGTTGCGGTGCGGTTTCCAGTGGAATGTTCAATTCCCAGTGGCGAAACCCGGCGGTATCAGCGCGCGCGACCTCATCCCGAACGAAGTTGGCGCCCATGAACGCGTCAGTGAGTTGCTTGACGTGCGGCAACGCCACCAAGCCGTCATACACACGGATCGGGCGGCCTTCGACCAGCACGGATCGAGTCATTGGCATGTCAATGCTTCCCGGATGCTCGGAAGAGGATAGGTGGGCCTTGCGGCACGATCAAGCATTCTGCAATGACCCGCCCTCCTCCGATTCGCCCGCCCATGAGCTTGAGCCTGCGCTTGCTCCGATACAGCGGCAGGCCATCATTTGTGGGGTGGCGGCCCGCTGTCGTAACCCCAGTGGGCCAGCATGGGCTGCAGGATCGGAAGGACCGGTTCGAAATAGGGCGCGTAGTGCCGCCAGTGGTCCACGCCCTTGGCGCTGATCGGCTCGATCACCTGGGTGTAACTTGGCGTGCGGATGTGGCCCTTCTGCCGCGCACGCTCGGCGAACCCCAGCATCGTCTCGGCATCGCCGAGCTCGAGAAATGCCGCAATCTTGCCCGTCTGTGCCTGGGGATCGGCGACCAGATCCTCATAGCGCGAAACAAACACATCCGGATTGAACAGCGCTGCATGATGCAACCAGTTGTTCATCGCGGCCACGTAGGCGTGGGCGAGGTTCTCCAGCGACCTGCAGGCGGCGACCAACGGTGCGGAACGGAAATTCTGCAGGTAGCAACTCAGGATGACGTCGCACGGATGACGCAGGACGAGGATGAATTTCGCCTGCGGAAAAATGCGATGGATCATCGGCAGCCACGACATGTTCAGCGGATTCTTGTCCACCAGCCGCGTACCCCACAGCCGCGCCACTTTCCCGCAGGCCAGGACGACATAACCCTTGCGCAGTTCATCACAATCACTTTGTACGAGCTTGTGCAGGTCCCGCGGGATCTCCAGGCCAACGCCTTCCAATTGACCGGCCAGGATGTTCAGGAACGGGCGCTCGTCCATCGACTGCAGATCCGGGTGCGCATCCAGCATCTGCTCAAGGAGCGTGGTGCCGGACCGGGGAAAGCCCACCACGAATACCGGCGACTGGCTGCGGTCGGGCGCCTTCAACGCCCGCCAACCACGGTAGTCGTCTTCACTCACGCGATCGTCGACGTGTGGCAGCAGCGGCGCGTCCGCCTCCAACAGGTACGGATTGGACAGACGCAGTTGCCGGATCTGGATCGCATGTGCCGTCTCCAGCGCCCGCATGGTCGCTGTTGCATCACCGAGCCGGTCGCAGGCGCCGGCCAGCGCGAAATAATATGCGTCATGGGCTTCATGGCCCGGGCCAACCTTTTCCAGCAGCGCGCGCGCGGAAGCGTATGAGCGCCGGCGCATGGCAAGTTGGGCCTGCTGGCTTTCCACTTCGCGGCCGATGCCGGGATCGGCGTCAATCGGTACGGTTGCAAGCACCACTTGCAGCTTGGCCTGCGCCTGGCCCAGACGGTTGACACGTTCGTAAACCCTCGCCAGCAACAATTGCGCGGACCAATCGTCAGGCGTACGCCGCACCATATCCTCCAGCAGTTCAATACTGTCACCGAGTTCGCCGACCTGGACCAGCAGCTTGGCCAACTCCCCCAGCAGGCCGTCCGAAAGGGGCAACCATTCGCGCCACGTTTGCAGCAACGCATCGGCTCGGTGATCCCGACAGGCTAGGCATGCCCGCGCGGCGTGAAGGCGGATCTCGACGGAATCGGGCGCCAGCTCGTGCGCGCGCATCAAGGTAGCCTGCGCAGCCATGGGTTTGCCGTTTTGAAGCTGCAGAAGGCCAAGCTCGTCCAGTCTCTCGGGGTCGCCAGGCGCCAAGCGAACTGCAGTTTCCGCCGCCCTCTCCGCGGTTTCCCGGTCGCCGACGCGATCCAGCGCCGAGGCATAGTTGGACCAGTGCACGCTGTCCCCAGGGCACAACTCGACGAGACGGGCGAATATCCCCACCGCATCGCGTTGCCGTCCCTGTCGATGCAGACCAAGCCCCAGCAAAAGCAAAATGTCGGGTTCATCGGGGGCTTGTTCCAGCGCGGTACGGCAGCGGTGTTCCGCGGCGACCAGATCGCCAGATTGCAAGTCAGCCACAATGGGGGAAATCAGGATGTCATCGGCCATCTTGCTCATGTCTCCGGCACTGAAAGCAGCGGCAGCAGCATACCTTGCGCTTCCTTGAACCCGCAGCTTCCCGTAGTTTGCAGCGAACTCCAGTCGGAACGCGAGCGCCATGCCATACCGGCCTCGCCGGCGCATCGTGTCGACGTCGTCCGGAGTGCAGAGTCCACCACGAGAGCGGCTGGTCGTTGTTTACAATAGACTGAAAGCCTTGTGCGCGAACCAGATGGCGCATTGGGGCGTGCAGGAATTTCTCGTCAGGACAGGTTTACCAGATGGTTCCGTCATCGCCAACCCAAACTGTCGCGGCGTTGCGAGCCGCCGCCGGCTTGTTCCAGGCGGGCCGACATGCCGAAGCACGCGAGCTGGTGCGCAGTCTGTTGCAAACCCATCCGGGACTCGCTGAAGCGCATCGGATGATGGCGGGCTCCTATTTCCAGACTGATGATTACGCGCATGCGCAGCACGCCTTGGAGGCATGGCTGCGGATACAGCCGGACAATGTCGAGGCATACGTTTTGCTGGGTCGGGTGCTGGGCGAATCAGGGCATCCTGCCGAGGCCGAACGCGCCTTGCGACGAGGATTGGACCTGGACCCGTGCAGCTTGCCGGCTGCTTCTGCCCTGGCGCGCATGCTGCTGGCTGCGGGTCGCGCCGGCGACGTACGCGAGTTGTTGGAGCCGCTATTCCAGGCTCGCCGAGCCAACCCGGAAGTGCTGATGCTATACGGTCATGCGCTGATGACGCTGGGGCAGCCCCTTCCGGCCGAAGCAGTGTTGCGCCGCTGGCTGCAACTGGAACCGAACAGCGATGACGCCCGCCTCCGACTGGCAGCGGTACTGGCTGATACCGACCGCTATGCCGATGCCGCCGCCGAGGCGCGTGCGAGTATCGCGAAGGCCGGTAAGACACCCGAAGCAGGGTTCCTGCTGGCACGTGCATTGATGGGCCAGTGCCGGTTCGAGGAGGCCGAGACGGAGCTGCGACAGGTGGTGCGCACGCAGCCCGCCCACGCCACGGCGCAAGCCAACCTGTCTGAACTGGTGTGGATGCGCAGCGCTGACGCCGATATCGCCTGTGCAGAACTGGACGCCGCCTTGCAAAAGCAGCCGCGGTTGCACTCGTTGCGTATCTGCAAGGCAAGGTTGCTGCTGAGCGCGCAACGCGCCAAGGACGCGCTCGCCACCATCGAGACCGGCTTGCGGCTGACGGAGAAGGACCCTGACCTTCTCAGAGCCGCCAGCACCATTGCGCTCGACTTCGACGGTGACCATGCTCTGGCTTGCGCTCAACGTTTGGTTGCCATCGCGCCGCACGATAGCGACGGACAAGTTGCACTCGGCAACGCATCTCTGGCCACCGGAAGAAGCCAGGCTGCCCTCGAGGTGGCTGAGTCCCTGCAACGGGCGAATCCCGTGGATGGGCGGGCGCTCGCGATGAAGGCGGACGCCTTGCGCATGCTGGGAGATTCACGCTATCGGGATCTTCTGGATTATCAAGGCCTGGTCCGCGCCACTTTCATCGATGTGCCGGATGGCTGGCCAGATATTTCGGCCTATCTTGCCGACCTGGTCCGCGATCTGACGGACGCTCATACCTTGCGCGCGCACCCGATCCGCAATTCGCTGCGTGGCGGAAGCCAAGTGCAACTGGTTCCCCAAGATTCCCCATCTCCCGCGATCCGCGCCTTTCCGCAGGCCATCGACGGACCGATCCGTCGCTACATGGAGGCAATCGGCCACGGCTCCGATCCGATGAGGTGTCGCAATGCGAAGAGCTACCAAATCAGTGGAATGTGGTCCGTGCGGCTCCGTGCACATGGCTTTCATGTCAATCACTACCACTCGGAAGGCTGGATTTCATCAGCCTGCTACCTGCACCTGCCGTCTGCGGTGGCCCAACGGGGTGGCGAAGGCTGGATCAAGTTCGGTGAACCTCCCTTCCCGACAGACCCGGCCCTGGGGCCGGAATACTTCGTCAAACCGGAGCCCGGGCTGCTGGTCTTGTTTCCCTCCTACATGTGGCACGGCACCGTGCCGTTTTCCGGGGCCGCAGAAGACCACAGGCTGACCATCGCCTTCGACGTGATTCCTGTCGGCGCCAGCTGACAATGACCTGCGTAGAATCCGTTGACACCGGCAGCAAGATCGAACGCCACTACGTGCTGGCGTTCTCCCGACGCACACCAGGCATCCCCCGGCTCTCGAGAAACGCGTTTTATTCCAGCTCTGGCCCCCAAGGGCCCATCGACTGGCCCCGGTACGGTATGTCTCCGGGCGCCAAATGATCGACAACCTAACGGGCGGGCGGCGATGGTTGGTAGCGGCCGGATAGCCAAGCCCGATTGGCGCCAACAGGCCTACGCACCATCACCGCGTTCGACTCACCCGGCGATTATTCACTCCGCGTTGGCCTCCTCCCGACTTCGAAACTCGATGACGCGAACCACCCTGCTTCTCCTCCACGGGCGTCATCGACGGTTCTGCGCCGTGATATCCGTGATCCGTAGTCGATCAGTGCACGGTCAGGAATGGGGCTTGCATCTGATGCCGACAACCCGGGCCTCGTAATCCGCCGGCGCAAAAGCCGGGGCCGGACGTGCACCAGACAAAGGATGATGCTCACTCAAAAAAAAGGGCCCGCATGGAAGATCCATACGGGCCCCGGGGGGAACACTAACGCTGAAGGTTGCGAATGCTCAGAACGAAACAGTGACGCGACCCCAGAAGTAACGACCCAAGACATCGAAGTCAGCCGGGTCGGTGTTCGCGTTCAACGAGTTGTTGGCGTAGAGCAATGGGGGCTGCTTGTCAAACAGGTTGTTGACGCCGAATTCTACCTTCGTGTTGTACGGCTTGATGTTGTAGCCGAGGGTGACGTCGCTGTACGCATGCGTCCCGTAGTGGAACACCACGCCAGGGCGACCCGGATAGGCGGTCGACTGCTGACTCAGATCTGCCGAGCCCATGTTGAACTTGTCGGTGGCGCGGAAGCGCCACGATGCATCCCAGTTGCCAAGCTGCCAGTTCGCTGACGCCTGCGCGGTCCAGCGCGGGAAGAAACACAGGCCCCCGATGTTGTCCGGGCAAGCCGACTGCAGTCCCGACCCCAGGCCGCCCATGACGCCAGCGCCCTCGAATACCCGGTTTGCATCAGTACCCGGTGCAATCTGCACCTGGTACTGGGTCATGTAGGTAACGTTCGCAAGGACGGTGAACTTACCCCAACCGAAATCAGGCAGCCGGTAGCTGCCGGAAAAGTCGGTACCCTTGACATCAAGGCGCCCAAGATTGGTGGTGGGCAGGAACACGCGCTGAATCTGCCCCACCGAGCCGCCGCCGGAATATCGGTGAATGAGCGGACAATAGGCATCTATGCCGTTATAGCAAAGATCCAGCACCGTCTGCTCGCCTGGTATCGTGATGGTGTCGTTCAGGTATATCCGCCAGTAGTCCAGGCTCAGCGACAGGTTCGGGATGAACTCCGGTGAATACACCGCACCAAAGTTGAAGGACTTGCCCTGCTCAGGCTTGAGCGGGAAGTTCAGATATTTGGACCCCGAGAACAGACCGTTGCCCTGGTCGTGGGTCGCCACCGTCTGGTTGCGGAACGTGCCGTCCAGCGGCACGTACTGGCACGCCGGATTCGGTGTCGTTGCGCCATCACACGGATCGCTGCTGAGGCTCGAGGTACTGCTGGAGGGCAGCCCAAAGATGTCCGCGATGCTCGGGGCACGAAATACTGTCGCCACGGTCCCGCGCAGGAGCAGGTCGTTGATCGGCTTCCATTCGAAGGCGACCTTCCAGTTGTTGGTACTGCCGGCGAGGTCGTACTTGGAATAGCGGTCACCGAGGGTGAGGTTCAGCGATTTCGCAAATGGCATGTCCTGCAGGATCGGGATAAACAGCTCCCCGTAAACCTCCTTGACGTTGTCCTTGCCCCTCAATGCAGATGCGCAGCCTGCTCCCGGGCAATTCCCGGTGGTCGGATCAATCAGCTGTTCGAACGGAATGGTATTGTTGGTGTATTCATTGCGGTAATTGAGACCCGCCGCAAGCTGCACCGTGCCGGCGGGAAGGTCGATCAGCCCGCCGCTGACATCGAGATGGAACTGCCGCTGGAGAGTCCACTGCTGGATCAGGGTGGCCGTGTTTGCCTTCTGCAGCGCGGCTTTGGCGGACGGGGATTCGCCGTTGAACGGGTTCCAGGGCACGCAGGAGTCGAGCGAGATCGGCGCGCTGGGAGTGCCGCACTGCACGACGCCGTCGCTGTTCAAGAAGGAAGGGCCCACGCCAGCCGCCAGCAGGCTGCCGCTGGGTGAGCCGGTAGAGCTGGACGTGAAAGTGTAGTACCCGTAATTGACACCGGCATCCCAGGTCCAGTCCTTTTGAAGGATCTCCAGCGACCCTTTCAGGCCGGCCTGCAACTGGGTGGTGTTCTGGCTGGCAGAGGAGACACGGTTGCCGCCTGCTATTTCGCGAAAGGCCACGGCATTGCCGTTGTCACCCGTGAAGTCGATACCAAACGGGTTGTAGTAGCTCTGTGCCGAGATCGGCTGGTCCGCACTGACACCGTAGATGTTCGGCGCAAGCTGCAACGACGCCGTCGACTTGTTGAAGTACGTGGTCATGTACGCATCAACGTGGTCGCCCAGGTGATACGTACCCTTGAAGAACGCATTCAGACGTTCCTGCGGCGCCACCAGCGCCTGTACCGTCGCATAGTTGTAGCGGTCATCGGCTCCAAAGCAGTGGAAGTCGCCGGCGCCAAGGACGGCTTTACCGGAGGTCACCGCGTCATGGTTCGCTGCAAGCCTGGTTCCGTTCGGGCAGCCAAACTGCGCAGCAATATTTGCCGGGAGCGTGATCTTGCCATAGCGCCCGTTGGTGGAACCACCGGGGACGACGCTCAACGGGCCAGTCGGATCACTGCTGGAGGTAAGCGACAGTGCACTTTGAGAGAATTTGCGGTCGCCCTGCACGACAATGTCCATCCGGTTGTAACTCAGGCCCGCAAACAGGCTGGCCTTTTCGGTGCTTTCCCCGAATACGAAACTGCCACCGCGCCTCTGGCCGTCACCGCGAGAGGACTCGCCGTAGTTCACGGAAACCTGGGCACCCTTGTAGTTGGACTTCAGGATGACGTTGATCACGCCACCGATCGCGTCGGACCCGTACACCGACGAGGCACCATCGGTCAGGACTTCGATCCGCTCCACGGCAGCCGCGGGGATGGAGTTCAGATCCGTGTTGAGAACGCGCTGACCATCGACCAGCAACAAGGTGCGGTTTGAGCCCAGGCCACGCAGGCCAGCCAAGGTGCGCCCTGCCGGAACCGCGCCCGGGGAGTTGTGGTTGTTGACCGTGGGCGTCAACAGGCCGCCAGTGATCGCCGGCAGGTTCTGGACGACGTCACCCAAGGTCTGCTTGCCTGTCGCCTCGATCTGTGCGGCCGACACGGTAACGACGGGATTGGAGGTTTCAAGATCCACGCGGCGAATATGGGAGCCGGTGACCACCACCGCATTCAGCGTTTTCGCCTCGCTCTGCTTGGGCGGCGGCGGCGCGGCCTGGTCCTGTGCATGGACGCTACCCGCAAGCCCCATGGCGACGACCGCACCCATGGAAAGCGCCGTGCGGACGGCAAGAGAAAGCTTGTTTGGATCGAATCCCATGAGGTTCTCCAGTTCTGATAAGTTGAAAACATTCAGCAACTTGTTCCGCAACAACGTCGCCAGTCCCCGGCCTTTAGCATGGCTGTGCGCCCTGCTCTGCGCGCAAATGGACGCGACACACAGCCAGCTTGCCAAACATGCGTCCTGCCATTCCGGTACAGGTGCACGTGTCTCAAACGTGCGCCGAATCCAGAACGGAACGTTCCCATTTCACCAGCCTGATGCCCCGCGTACACCGTTTTTCATCGTTCCTGCACCGAAGATTAACGCGTGTATGGCAGTTGATAGCATCAGCCACACGCAGGAGTCAACAGAATTCCTGAGGCGATTTTTTATTAGGTAAAATTCCGCACTGAACGCGTCAAATACGAGCCAACGTCAGCTGCCACGCACGCGATGCCGATCGAGAAAAGAGCCTGACCTTGCTGCCAGGAATGCCAGGACGCCTTCGGTGGCGGACGTCCGGTAAGAGGTGAGCACGTTGTTCGCCATGGAACATTCGCCACGACGTGTTGGCTTGGATCTGCTGGCTACTTTATGAGCTGGCCCGCGCGTCGGCATGTCCTCTTGAGCTGCTCGACGTGGGGATTTGTGAGGGCCATGCGGGGAGCAGGCAGAGATGTCGTACCCACTTGCTTGCGCGCGATTGCTCCGGAGGACGCTTTGCAACACGCGCCGATGCGCAACGCATCGGCGGCGCGAACAGCCAGGCCCGGGGTTGTTCCAGACCAGGTTACGGCATCGCCCTAGCGACTCGTTCAATGTCCTGCTTCCAGTATCCTCGCCAGGACGTCGCGATCCTTGCGGCTGGTGCGGCGCAACTGCTGTGCTGCGTCCATCACGGTGGGACTGGGGGCGGTGTCTATCTCCATGATCTGATCGAGCAACATGGACAGCTGCAGGTTGACGCCGCGCAGGCCGACCTTCGCGGCCTCGTCTTCGATCTCCCGAGCCTTTGCGCCGTCACCGGAATGGTTGGCGGCGACGACAGCTGCTTGCGCCTCCTGCAGGACTTTTGCATTGCTGTCGATGTCGGACTTCAACTCAAGCGAAAACTGGACATTGGCCGCGAGCGCGGTCGGCGTACTGCCCGAAATGGGATCAGCCTGCACCGTGAGCGGCGCGCCGTAGTCCTTGCCGTTGACCGTAAGCACGACGCGGTATTGCCCTGGCAGCACCAGGGGCCCGATCGGCGCGCGCGGTGTGCGGCCGAGTACGCCGGGCTCGCCCCAGACCGGGGCTCCGGCCGGAGCCGTGTACCGAAGATCCCAAACAAAGCGGTGAGCTCCGCTCGTGGCCGCCAGGATATTGGATGGCGACGTGTAGTAATCGGGAAAATTGGGGGGCGGCATCAAGGCCGGTTTGTCGACACTGGAATAGCGCCGCACCTGATTGCCTGCGGTGTCGTAAACGGTCAGGGTGATGGGCGTGCTGACGCCTTCGCGGAGCCAGTAGTCGATGATGGCGCCGACCGGTGGATTCGCCGAGTGCGGAACTTCCGGTGGGCGCGCTTCACCCTGATAGGTGCCGAGGCGCAAGCGCAGGGCAGGCTTTGGCGCGTACAGGTGCGCCGGGCTTTGCGCGATCGCGGCGCTGACCTCGTGCAAGGGCTCGATGTCGTCGAGGATCCAGACCCCACGCCCGCTGGTGGCGACGATCAAGTCGCCGTCATGCACGATCAGGTCGCGCATCGAGGTTGTGGGCAGATTGCCTTGCAGTGACTGCCAGCCGTGGCCATCATCGAAGGATACGAAGATCCCCTGCTCGGTCCCCGCGTACAACAGGCCCCTTCGCGCCGGATCGGCGCGCACGACGCGCACGTAATCTCCTTGGGGGATGCCCTGGGCGGCCGAGCGCCAGTGTTTGCCGGCATCATGGGTGATGTAAATGTAAGGCTTGAAGTCATCAACCTGGTGACGGTCGACGGCCACATAGGCACTCGCCACATCCTGCGGGTCCGCCTCGATCGTGTCCACGCGGCTCCAGGGACCGAGTCCAGGCGGCGTCACGTTCTCCCAGTGCACACCGCCGTCCCGGGTAAGCCACACGCGTGAATCGTCGGTGCCGCCCCAGAGCACGCCGTCCTTCACACGCGAGGGCGCCAGCGCATAGACAACCGAATAGCCACAGGCAGCCGCCGTCTTCCGGGTGGGCTCCCCCGTGCATTTCGCATCGATGTTCTTGTACGTGAGCAGGGGACTGATTGCGTGCCAGGTCAGACCCGCGTCGGTGGTTTTCAGCACCTTCTGCGCGCCCATGTAAAACGTATCCGCCTGGAACGGCGAGGGAGCAAAAGCCGTGTTCCATGGATAGTAGTAACTGGTGGCAGTCGGCAAGGCGCCAAACGAACTGATCGGGTTCGGCGAAATGTTCGTGGTGACGTTCGTGCGCACGTTGTAACTGGTGATGTTGCCGCCAGAGCCCGCGCCATAAATGGTCGACGGATCATCCTTGCGCGGGAAAAGATAACCGGATTCGCCACCCCCGACCGGCTTCCAGTCGTCGTTGGTGATGGTGCCGGAAAGCCCGCGGGACGCAATCATCATCGCGCCCGAATCCTGCTGGGTGCCATAGATCCAGTAGGGCGTCCGATCGTCCACGCCGATGTGGTAGATCTGGGCAGTGGGCTGGTTGAACCAGCTCGACCAATGGGTGCCGTCATCGAGGCTGACAGAGGCGCCCTGGTCGGAAGCGAGAATCAGGTGGTCCGCGTCGTCCGGATCCATCCAAAGGGCACGCATATCGTCGCCGCTGGGTGATCCCTTGATCGAATCGAAATGCGCACCGCCGTCGCGCGAACGGTACAGCGAAGTATTTGGAATGTAGACGAGGTCGGGGTTCGTCGCATCGGCATAGATGCGTCCGAAGTACCAGCCGCGTCCCGACAATCGCGGATCGCCGTTGATCAGGTGCCAGCTGTTGCCCGCATCATCGGAACGATACACGCCGCTTCCCTGTCCTGACTGGTTTGCTCCGCCTAGGGAATTTCCGGCACTGACGATCGCATACAGACGCGGACCCGCCGCCGTGTCGGACACGGCGACACCGATACGGCCCATGTGCGCCGGCAGTCCGTTCGACGAGAGCTTCTGCCAGGTCGCGCCGCTGTCGCTGGAGTGGTAAATCGCACTTCCCGGACCATCGACCGGTGGATACTGCCACCACGGCGTCCGTTCGGCGTTCCAGGTTGTCGCATACAGGCTCGAGGGCTCGGCAGGGTCGCGCGCCAGATCCACTGCACCGGTATGTTCGTCCACATACAGCGTGTGCTTCCAGGTCTTGCCACCATCCGTGGTCAGGAAGATGCCACGCTCCTTGTTCGGTCCCCAGATGTGGCCGAGTGCCGCAACCACCACGCGACTGGAATCCTGCGGATCAACGAGCAGGCGGCCGATGTGGCGCGTGTCGTCGAGACCAAGATGCAGCCATGTCTTGCCGCCGTCATCGGAACGGTACATGCCATTGCCGTATGTCGCGTTCGAACGGATCGACGCTTCTCCCGTACCGACGTAGACGACGTCGGGGTTGGAAGGCGCGACACCGATAGCACCAATGGAAGCCACCGGTTCGTGCTGGAACAACGGCTGCCAGGTGACGCCCGCATCGGTCGTCTTGAACAGACCACCTCCCACGCCGCCGAAATAGCCGACATTCACCTTGCCGGCAACGCCGTCCACGGAATCGACTCGTCCGCCGCGATAGGGGCCGACCTCGCGCCAGGACAATGAATTCAGCAAGGATGGCGAGACGGACTGCGCGGTCGCCACGCTGGCGACCGCCAACATGGCTCCGGCAAGAAACGATCGGAACATGGCATTTTCCTCAAGCAAATGACGAGCGGCAGGAGTGATACCCGGCTCTGGTCGTGTGGAGATGAAGAGACATGGATTTCCATGCCGCGTTTGTTTCAAGCGGTCAATCCTTCGCTTTGATCTGCAAGTCAAGCTGATCCAGGCCAGCAGATTTCAATTCGCCATTCAACCGCGGCAAATCGGCAGCCTTCAGGCTTCGCCACTTTGACAGCGCGCTCCCGAGCATCATCTGGTACCTGGCCAATGTCTGCTGCTTGCCGCTGGACGGTGCAGCATCTGCGCTTTCCACCGAGGCGCCGAGGTTGGCATACGCACCCTGCAGATACAGCAAGCTGGCGAAGTCCGTAGTGGGAAGGCCGACGGAATTGGCGGGATTTTCTTCGGGCTTGACGCCCGCAATCGCGTCAATCCTGGTGATCAGGTCTTCAATCTCCCGCGCGAGGATGCCTGACGCCTTGGCACGAGCCTTGATCAACTGGGCACGCAGATTGCCTGCCTGCATGGACTGCTCGGCAATGTTCAGCCGCTCACGCTCGATAGCCCGCCCCAGATCAAATTGCTGCTGCAGTGCCTCTGGCGAAATTTCTATCCGCGGGTCTTCCTTGATCTCGAGCGGCTGGCTGTAGGTATGCCCGCCAACGGTGAGCTTCACCGTGTAACGGCCCGGCAGCGCCCAGAGACCGTCGCCATTCATGAACCGGTACATGCCGTCGCCCGTGAGAGCTTTCGGCAAGGCGTAATGCAAATTCCACACAAATCGGTGCATGCCCGCCCGGCCGGACAGCGTGACCACCCTGGGCGTCCAGTCGGGAGTGATCGGCATGGTTTGCAGATCGAGCTGCGGCGCGGGGTCTGCGCTGGAAAAACGCTGCACCGACTGACCTTCGGCATTCATGATTTCAAGGGTCACAGCCGTCGACGCGTTGGCTTTGAGGTAGTAATCGATCAGGGCGCCATCGGGAGGATTGCGGGCCTGGGGCTCATCCTTGGGAAAGGGTGTGCTGAGAAAGCCGCCGGGGCGGATCCGATACGCAATGGCCGGCTTGAACAGGGTCGCTGCCGACTGACCGACATCCGCATCCAGCTGACGCAATGCGGTGACATCATCGAGTATCCAGAAAGCGCGTCCGAAGGTGGCCAGCACCAGGTCGTCCCCATGCACGTCGATGTCACGCATCGAGGTGACCGGCAGATTCAACTGCAGACTCTGCCAGTTTGTGCCCTCGTCAAACGAGACATACACGTGCTTTTCCGTGCCGGCATACAGCAGGCCCTGCTTCTTCGGATCCTCACGCACCACGTTGACGAAGTCCCCGGCGGGAATGCCACGGACTGCCAGCTTCCAGGTCTTGCCTGCGTCATGGGTAACGTAGATGTAGGGCTTGTAGTCGTTCAGCCGATGCCGGTCGATCGCAGCGTAGGCGGTCTGGGCATGAAAGTGCGAGGCCTCGATGATTCCCACCTTCGACCATGCGGAAAGGCCCTTGGGCGTGACGTTCTCCCAATGGCCGCCTTCGTCATGTGTCAGCCAGATCAGGCCATCGTCAGTGCCGGCCCAAATCTCTCCTTTCTGGATTGGTGAAGGCGCAATGGTGTAGACCACGCCGCGGCGTGGCCCCTGTATCACGGTGTCCCTGGCGGTTACCGGGTCCAGACTGAAGGGCACTTCAGGATTTTTGCGTGTCAGGTCCGGACTGATCACCGACCAGCTTTGGCCGCCGTTGGCCGTACGGAAGATCATTTGGTGCGCGGAATACATCACGTGTGGATCGAGCCGCGAGAACATCACTGGCAGCGTCCACGTGCTCCGATACGTGATACCCGGATATTCCAGAGTGGGACTGACGTCCTCGACTTGCTTGGTCAGAGTGTCGAACCGGGTCACGTCGCCATTGAACGGCCGCACGATGGCCGGACCAAACACATAACGGGAATTGAGGGGATCCGGCGCGATGTATCCACTCTCCCCCCCTGTCGGAATGGGCAGGAAATCCATGGCGCTGATGCCGTCGGTGTAATCACCATAATCGGTACGGCTCGGCAGTTTCACGGACAGTGAATCCTGCTGTGCACCGTAAACGTTGTAGGGAAACTGGTTGTCCGTGGTCACGTGATAAAACTGGCCCGTCGGCTGGTTGTACCAGGAACTCCAGGTCTTGCCGCCGTCCAGGGTGATCGTGGTGCCCTGATCTACCCCCAGGATCATGTGCGCGCCGTTGGCGGGGTCGATCCACGCAATGTGGTAGTCGTCGCCTCCCGGCGCTCCCTTGAAAGGCAGGAAGCTGCGGCCCCCATCGGTCGACTTGTAGGCCGCCGTATTCATGATGTACACCGTGTCCGGGTTTTTCGGGTCCACCGTCACGCCGCCGAAGTACCACCAGCGTGCCCAGATGCGCGAGTCCCCGGTGACATGAGTCCAGTGGCCTCCGCCATCGTCCGACCGGTAGAGGCCTCCCTCGCCTTCCTTTGCGGCCACGTTCGCGTAGACCACCTGCGGATTGCTGGGCGCCACCGCAAGCCCGATGCGGCCCAGCCCGGAGTCGGGAAACCCGTGTCCGACCACCGGCTTCCAGGTCTCGCCTCCATCGGTGGACTTGTACAACCCGCTGCCTGGGCCATCGGAGGGCGGGTAAACGCTCCACGGCGGACGGCGCGTTTGCCACAAGGCCGCATAAATGGTCTGGGAGTCACCTCCGAAAGCCAGGGCGACGGCTCCCGTGTCGGCGTTCCTGTACAGGATTTTCTTCCACGTCCGGCCACCATTCGTGCTCTTGAACACTCCCCGGTCGGGGTTCGCTGCATAGCCATGTCCGAGCGCCGCGACGTAAACAACATTCGGGTCTTTTGGGCTCACCAGAACGGACCCGATCTGGTAAGTGTCTACAAGCCCGATGTGCGTCCAGGTCTTGCCGGCATCGGTGGACTTGTACATGCCATTGCCGGTACTGAAACTGGATCGAATGTCGGCTTCCCCCGAACCCGCGTAAATCACGCGCGGGTCCGACGGTGCCACGGCAATGGCACCGATCGAAGCGACCGGCTCCTTGTCGAAGATCGGATTCCAGGTACGACCGGCATTTGCGGTTTCCCAGACTCCACCGCCGACAGATCCGAAATAGAAGTGATTCGGCTGGCCCGGGACGCCGGTCACCGCCACCACGCGGCCGGCACGAAATGGGCCGATCATCCGCCACTGGAGTCCGGAGTAAAGCGCCGAGTCGATGGATCCGGCCTGCAAAACCAAGGGTGTGCTGACAACCGGCAACGCCAATAACGACAACAGGAACCAGCGGTGATTAGTCATGAGTACGTCCAAATGGTAAAAACATGAAGACAGTGCGTGCGAATCCAACTTGCTCATCCGTCGCGCTGAGCCAATGATTTTTGGCCACCCTCAACCACAGGAAGCGGGGCTGTTCAGTCATCGTCCGTTGTCCCCAGGGCCAGCATCGATGCGGGCAGGCCGGTGTGCGCGCCCCAGTAATAGATGACCAGCGCGATCGCCGCGACCAACAATGAATCCCAGGGGTGGCCGACGATATGCCTGCCGCCAAAGCTCCCCAGCCAGGAGGCAAGCATGATCAGCACATAAAAAGCGATCAGCCACAGTGATGAACGCACTTCCTGTGCAACATCGTCACGATGCGCCGGCGAGCGATGCCGCCACCCGACGTAGACGAAGAACAACACGATCTGCAACCCAAGGAGCCAGGATACGGTGGCCCAGCCGGACCAGTACACGATCAATGCCGCCACGATGAACGACAGGGGGCCGAGCACGGCGAAACCGCGCACCAAAAACGGTCGCGGCAGCCCTGGCGCGTTGCGGCGCAGCGCCGCCACCGTGATCGGTGCCACGGCGTAGCTCAACACCAGTGCGGCCGACACCACGCCGATCATCGCGCTCCACGAAGGAAATGGCAGCGTCCAGAAGACGGCCAGGGCAAAGGTCAGCCACAGCCCGGCACGGGGGATGCCCGAGCGCTCGTCGATTCGCGTGAACAGCTTGAAAAACGTGCCGCCACGCGCCCAGCCGTAGACCACTCGCGGCGTGGCGTTCATGTAGATGTTGCCGGTTCCGCTCGGCGAGATCACCGCATCGCACACCACCAGGAAGGCGAGCCAGCCCAGACCGAGCGCCAGTGCAATGTCGTGATACGGCAGTGCGAACAGATTGCCGATGTCTCCCCAGCCTTGCGCCAGCAGCGCGCTCGGAATGCCGCCGAGAAAGGCGACCTGGAGCAACACATAGATGATGGTGGACAGCAGCACTGACAGGATCAGCGCAACCGGGATGGTGCGCTGCGGGTCGCGCACCTCGCTGGCCACCGACACGATCGGGGTCAGGCCGAGATACGCGAAGATCACCCCGCCCGCCGAAACCGCGCCTTCCACGCCGGCAAAGCCGTACGGTGCGAACCCATGCACGGTCAAGTTGCCCGGTTTGAAGAACGCCAGCAACATCACGATCACCAGCACGGGCACGACGAACTTGAACACGCTGATCACGTTGTTCGCCTTGGCAAAGGTCTTCACGCTGTAATAGTTCAGAGCGAAGAACACCCACAGGATGGCCAACTGCACCAGCCATCCGAGCAGGGTCGGGTTATCCGAGTGCGCTTGGGTGAGCCAGGGAAACCACGCCGAGGCGTATTGCCGACAAGCAACCGTCTCGATCGCGATGAGGCTCGAGAACGCAATAAGCGTGATCAGCCCCATCAGGTAACCCAGCAGCGCGCCGTGTGAGTACATCGGATAGCGCACCACCCCGCCGGCACGCGGCAGCGCCGCTCCCAGCTCGCAATAGACCAGCCCGAGCAGGAACACCGCTGCGCCGCCGATCAGCCAGGACACGATGCCCGCCGGCCCGGCGATCGCCGACACCTTGCTGGCCGCGAACAGCCAACCCGAACCGAAGATCGAGCCCAAGCCGATGAAGGTCAGATCGGTGAGGCTGAGTTGCCGGTGGAATCTGCCTTGTCCTGCCATGCGATGCCCCCTGTGCGACGCCTGCGGCGTTCGTCATGCCAAATGATAATCAGGCGCTGCCGGGCAGCGCGGTATCGCTCCAGCGACCATCAACCAGACGCTGAACATCTGCGGGATTGCCATCGCGCAACTCCAGCGGCAGCAGCGCATCCGGTACCCCGTCGTAACTGTGCAGAGCGCTGAAGCGATGGATAGCCGCAGGCATTCCGACCGCGGTGAAACCGGGATGACCCGTGCTCGGATAGGGGCCACCATGGTTCATCGCCCCGCTCACCGCCACACCGGTGGGCATCTTGTTGGCAATCAGCCGCCCCACCTTGTAACGCAACACTGCCGCGATTGCGCTCCAGGCGGTATCGTCGCTGCCGTCGGCCGCGCGATAGATCGTGCCGGTGAGATTCCCTTCGAGGACCTTGGCGATGGCGACCATTTCCGAGGCGTCACGCGTGCGCACGATCAAGCTGACCGGGCCGAAGGCCTCGGCTTGCGATGCAGGCGGGTCGGACAGGAAGCGGGCGGCATCGGTGGCAAGCAAGGTGGATTCAATGTGATAGCCGGCGCCCTCGCCCGCTTTGCCTCCGCAGAGTAATTGCGCGCCGGCGGATTGCAGCGCAGCGATCGTCCGCAGTACGCTCTCCCGCCCGCTCCGTGAAAACAGGATTCTT
Source organism: Rhodanobacter sp. (assembly GCA_035605895.1). Classification (GTDB taxonomy): domain Bacteria; phylum Pseudomonadota; class Gammaproteobacteria; order Xanthomonadales; family Rhodanobacteraceae; genus Rhodanobacter. The sequence goes on along the minus strand of DATNGL010000260.1, from coordinate 8,776 downwards.
GGAGCGTCTCCGGCGAAGTGCGCCTGCGCCGCCGCGACAAACGCGTCGCCCAGCGCACCCTGCGGCACCATCACCAGCCCGGGATTGGTGCAGAACTGGCCGCTGCCCATGGTGCAGGAAGCGAAGAATTCCTGTGCGAGCGCGGTGCCGCGTTCGGCCAAAGCATGCGTCAGCAGGAACACCGGATTGATACTGGAGAGCTCGGCATACATTGGCACGCCGGCCCTGTCGGCAGCGGCCTTCAACGCAAGCCCGCCGGCACGGCTGCCGGTGAAACCGATCGCACCGAGCCGCGCATCGCCGGCCAGTTGCAGGCCCAGTGCGTTGTCGAAGTGATACAACATCTGCACGGCCGCAGCGGGCAAACCGGATGCACGCAGCGCGTCGTGCGCGCGCTGGGCCAGTCGCTGGCTGGTGGCCGGATGCAGTGGATGCGCCTTGGCGATTACGGGATTGCGCGCAGCGATTGCCGAGGCAAAGTCACTGCCCGAGATGGCATTGAAGGCATAGGGGAAATTGTTCGGCCCAAACACCAGCACCGGCTTGCCCAACGGCGCGCGATGGGCGCGCAGTCCGGTACTCGTGTCGATCACCGGCTGGGTCCAACTGTACGAGCGCACCGCCCGGGCCGCCTGGCGCAGCTGACCACTGGTACGCGGCAGCTCCACCTTGCGCAGGCGCGTTTCCGCTGGCAGCGCGGTTTCGGCGTAAGCCAGAGCCACCAGGGCGTCGGCATCGGCGTCGATTGCATCGGCATAGGCCTCGAGGAAGTCAGCAATGCGTGCGGGTGGCGTCGTCGCCAGTTCGATAGCCGTCGCTGCCCCCGCGGCCAGCGCTGCCTCGATATCCGCGGCACTGCTGATCGGAAAAGTCGGACCGATCTTCTCGCCGCGCGCAGGGTCCTCGGCCTGGAAGCTGCCCTGCGGCGCTTGCGCGGCGCGCCACTGGCCGTCGACGAGGACGGGCTCGATCGGCGCGGGCTCGCGTGCGCTCATGTCACACCTCCGGATGCGTGGCGATGGCGTCACGGATGATTTTCATCGCCGCCTCGCGTTCGGCGCCGACCAGTGCCAGGCGCGGGGCACGCACCCGCTCGCTGCCCATGCCGACAACCTGCTGCACCAGCTTGATCAACTGCACGAACGTAGGCACCGTGTCGAGCCGCAGCAGCGGCAGAAACCAGACATAAAGCGACCGCGCCGCTTCCGCGCCGCCGTCGCGTGCCAAGGCGAACAACTTCACCGACTCCTTCGGGTAGGCATTGACCAGGCCGGCGACCCAGCCGGTGGCGCCGGCCGCCATGCCTTCGACGATGGCATCATCCAGACCCACCAGCACCTGCAGGCGATCGCCCAGCAGCGCACGCACGGCAGTGACGCGGCGCACATCGCCGGAAGACTCCTTGACCGCCTGCAGGTTGGAGAATCCGGCGGCCAGTTCGGCAATCTGCGTCGGGGTGAAATCAGTCGTGTAGGCGATGGGATTGTTGTAAAGCATGCAGGGCAAGTCGGTAGCGCCAAGCACGGCGCGCACGTGAGCGCCCATTTCGCGCCAATCGGTGGAGTAGACATACGGAGGCAGCACCATCAGGCCCTTGCAGCCGATCGTTCTGGCCTCGCGCGCCAAGCGCACCGCCTCGTCGGTGGAAAGCGCGGCGACGCCGGGAATTACCGGCGCGCGCCCGTCCATCGCCTTGACCAGGGTGCGCAGGACGGCCAGCTTTTCCTCAAAGCCGAGCGTGGCGGCTTCGCCGAGGGATCCCAGCGGCACCATGCCGCGACAGCCGGCATCGATCAACTGGTTGGCATGCCTCGCCAGGAATTCGTGATCGACTTGTCCGTCGGTGGTGAACGGCGTGGTGATGGCTGGCAGTACGCCGTGCCACATCGAGGCTTGGGTCATGGGGAAACTTCTCCAGGGTTGAAATCAGCGGAAAAATTCGTGTCACCAAGCGTGGCAAGCCGCGCCGGGAAAAAGGGTGGGCGCACGTCGCTACGCGGAAAGCGGCCCATCGCGGCGAGTGCACTGCCACAAATGCGACCCTGGCATGCACCCATCCCGCAACGCGTGGCGAGCTTGGCACTACGCGCGTCGAGGTAGCCGTCCAGAGCGTGCAGGGGCACATCTTCGCAACGACAAACAAGAGTCTCGGGTTCGGCCAGTGCCAGCACTCGCGAATCAAGCGCGAAGTACCGCTGCAGATGGGCGGCAAAGGCGCGTTGATATTGGCGACGTCGCTGCAATGCCGCAACCGCAGCAACCTCGCCCACGGCAGCATGGCCAGCAATGGCGCCCTCCACCTCGGCAGCGTCCCTGCCGCCAATGCCACAGATCTCGCCGGCGGCAAACACGCCAGTGACGCTGGTGCATTGCCGATCGTCGGTGCGTACCTGCGGATGGGCGCCATCATTCTCGAGCTCGCAGCCAAGCGCCTGCGGCAGCTCCACGTTGGGCAGGAGGCCGTAGCCGACCGCCAGCTGATCGCATTCCGTTTGCTGCCGGCCGGCGGGGCCATCGACTTCAATCGCCTGCACGCGATCGTCGCCCAGTGCGCGCAGCACCACACTGCTGCACCGATATCCGATGCCAGCCAGTTGGGCACGCAATAGCAGCGCCAGCGATGCCTTGGACGGCCAGCGCCACAGGCCGCCGGCAAAGCGCAGGACCGCGGCGGCACTGGCTTGTTCGTGGATGCCCAGCACCCTTGCCCCATGGCTTCGCGCCGAGGCAGCGGCAGCAAGCAGCAACGGGCCGCTGCCTGCGATCACCACGCGCTTTCCGGCCAGCGGCCATCCCTGCTTGGCCAGTGCCTGCAATCCGCCCGCCCCGGTGACGCCGGGAAGGGTCCATCCTGGAAATGGCAGCACCAGTTCGCGGGCGCCGGTCGCCAGGATCAGCGCGTCAGCTTGCAGGCTGCGCGCGCCTCGTGGGTCCTCCACCAGCAGGATGCCGGGTGCGGCGGCCACTACCTGCGTTCGCGCCAGCAATTCAATCCTTGCCCGAGCGATCACGCGAGTGAGTGCACGCGGCACGGGCGAGGCGTGCCCACGCGCCACATCGTGCCGCCACACCTGGCCCCCAACGCGTGCCTGCATATCGATCAGCCCCACGCGCGCGCCATGGCCGGCGGCGGCGCGAGCGGCCGAAAGCCCCGCCGGCCCGGCGCCGACCACGAGCACGTCGTAACGCTCAGTCATCGGTGCGCACCTGCATGCCGTCGCGCACTGGCACCATGCAGGCACGCTGCTGCGCCACGCCGTCGATGCTCACACGACATTCGAAGCACACACCCATGCCGCACAGCGGTGCACGCCACTGCCCTCTGACGGAACGCCGGCTGGGCAGGCCGAGCCACGCTATCGCGGCAGCGACGCTACTGCCGGAGACGATCTCGACAGCGATGCCATTCACCCGAACTGACACGCGCTCGCCGCTCATGCAGCCACCCGGGCCGGATCGTACGGCCGCGGGTCGATCGCAGGTTCGCGTCCCAGCAATTGATCGACCAGCAGTCGCGCACTGCCCAGCGAGGTGGTGATGCCCAGGCCCTCGTGGCCGGCAGCAACCCACACACCCGGCCGATCGGGTACGCGTCCCAGATACGGCAGCCCGTCGACGCTGACCGGGCGCAGCCCGGTCCAGATGCGCAACGCCTGCAGCGGACGCAGGCCCGGCAGGAACTCGAACGCCCGCTGCAGCATGCGTTGCACCATCGGCATCGACACCTCGCGGGTGGTGCTGCAGTTCTCGCGAGAGGAGCCGATCAGCAATTGACCACCCGGCCGCGGCTGCACGTTGAACGCCACGCTGCTGTCGGCTTCGCCATGCGCACTGTCGGCGTAGCCCAGTTGCAGCAATTGGTGCCGGATCCGGCCGGGATAGCGGTCGGTGATGACCAGATGACCCTTGCGCAGGCGCAACGGCAGCGTCGGCAGAAGCTCACCCAGCGCACAGCCGGTGGCAACCAGCACCGGCCCATGCAGGCGGCTGCCATCATGCAGCGACACGCCCCCTGCCTCCAACCGCATCACGCGGTCGCGATATCGAACCACGCCGCGCCGGCAGGCGCGCTCGACCAGATGCATGGCCACCGCAGGCGGGAAGACTGTGGCGTCATCGGGGACCAGTACACCGCCCGCCAATCCGGGAATCAGTTCGGGTTCCAGGCGACGCAGGCTCGAGGCGCTGATTGCTTCCGCCACGACGCCGGCCGCGGCCAGTCGCGCCAGCTTTGCTGGAATGCGCGCCAGATCCGCGTCGTCGACGGCGACCCACAAGGTGCCGCAACGGTGGTATTCCGCCTGTGGCAGATCGGCCAGGGACTGCCAGAGTTCCATCGAATACTTCGCCAACGTCAGCTCGGCGGGCAGGCCATCCAGCGCCACCAGATGTCCCATCGAACTGGCCGTGCTGCCACCACCCACGGACCCGGGCTCGACCACCGCCACCTTCATGCCCTCGGCGCTGGCGCAATCCGCGCACGCCGCGCCAATGATGCCGGCGCCCACCACGATGAGATCGTAATGGTTCACGTGGCGTCGATGCCCCAGGTCAGGGGATCGTTTTCATCGATCAGCAACTGGCCTTGCGCGATGACAAAAGCAGTACCGCTGATCCGCGGCAACACACCGTGCACGCCAGGCTGGTACTCCCCTTCGAACACGGTGCCCAGGATGCCGGCCTGGCGCCACACCTGCCCCGGTGCCAGGCTGCCGGCAGCGGCCATGCAGGCCAGCTTGGCACTGGTGCCGGTGCCGCAGGGCGAACGGTCGTAAGCCATCCCCGGGCACAACACGAAGTTGCGCGCGTCGGCGTGATCCTCAGGCAACGCAGGGCCGGTGATTTCGACGTGGTCGATCTCGGCACCGTCGGCGCCGGTGATTTGCGCCTCTGCCAGCGCGGCACGAATAGCCTCGGTGTAGGTCGTCAGCTCGCGCTGGTGGGCAAGGGTCAAATCGCACGGCCGGTCATGGCTGATGAAGAACCAATTGCCGCCCCAGGCCACGTCGCCGCAGACCCGGCCATGGCCGGGTACGTCAAGCATGACGTTTGCAGCGTGTCGATAGCTTTCGACATTCTCGATCGCAACGCGACCGTCCGCATGCACCTCCGCGGTCACCTCCCCTACCGGAGTTTCCAGCCTGTGCCGGCCCGGCTGGATGCGTCCGAGATGCTGCAGGGTGCGCATCACGCCGATCGTGCCGTGTCCACACATGCCCAGGTAGCCGACGTTGTTGAAATAGATGACGCCGGCACACGCCAGGTGGTTCACGGGCGGCAGCAGCAGCGCGCCAACCATGGTGTCGGAACCGCGCGGCTCGCGCGCAATGGCTCGTCGCCAGTGGTCATGCTCATCGCGAAAGCGTGCGCGTCGCTCGGCCAGGGTGCCGATGCCCAGGTCCGGAAAGCCGCCGGTGATGACACGCGTGGGTTCGCCCCCCGTGTGGGAGTCGATGAAATCGATCTTGTGCATGCGGACCATGCTCACGCCCGCAAGCCGGTGCCGTCTAGAAAGGCTTGTCGTGATCGGATGCGGAATTCGGCATAATCGCAGGGGCGACAGGCACCCGCCCGGGCCAACGACGTCGCGGGAGCGCACCATGTCGATCACCATACCTGCGGATGAGCTGCTGCCCCTCTTCGACGGGCTTCCGGACGTGGTGTTCTTCGTCAAGGATGTCGCCGGACGCTACACCCACGCCAACCTGACCCTGGTGCGCCGCTTGGGACTCAAGCGGCGTGACGAGGTACTGGGCATGCGCGTGGAAGAACTGTTTCCTGCGCTGATGGGCCGTACCTATGCGGCGCAGGACCAGCGCGTGCTCGACGGCGAGGTGATCGAAAACCAGCTCGAAGTGCACATCTTCGACAACCGCGCGCATGGCTGGTGCCTGACCTTCAAGCGGCCGCTGCGGGTGCGTAGCGAGATCGTCGGCGTGATCGGCATCTCTCGCGACCTGGGCCTTCCCGATGCCAGGCATCCCACCTACGAAAGATTGCGCCTGGTGCTCGACCATATGCAGACGCACTACTCTGAAGCGATGCGGGTGGGCGCGCTGGCCGACATGGCGAGCTTGTCGGTGGCGCAATTGGAGCGGCACTTCCGCCGCGTGTTCCAGCTCACGCCGCAGCAGGTGCTGACCAAATTGCGCATCGACCGTGCGATGCACCTGCTGCGTGACGACGACAGCGTGGCAGCGGTGGGCATGGCCTGCGGCTTCGTCGACCAGAGCGCCTTCTCGCGGCAGTTCAAGGCCACCGTGGGCATGACGCCGCGTGACTATCGCAGCCTGATACGCTTCACGACCTGACACCAGGCGTGGCTCGGTCGCATCAGCGTGGCACGAGAGCCGGTAGAGTCCCGCATCACGCCATGGAGTCCCGGACACACGTTCGCGTCCAGTGTACGAGTGAACTTGCAGTCGCCAAGCCGACAGTCCGCGCAGGCGGATACGGAATCGACCCGAGTGGTGAAGGTGCGTGCATTGCGTGCACTCCAGGTCAGACCAATGTGCTGACGCGTCTTGTGGACATCGCTGGATTTACAGACACGATTGCCGGCGACGGTGGGCCTCGGTCTTTCAACTACGCACGTCCCGCAGCGCGGCGAATCGGGCAAGCCAGTGCGTCGCATGATTCGAACGACATGCCTGCGCTCACTCAAAGGCCCAGCAGCCTTACCCCCGCATACCATGACCGCCCAAGCGCCGGCTCCAGTCCGGTCTGCCAGACGCGGTCGTAGTACTGGCGATCGGTGAGGTTTCTGACACCGGCGAGCAGGGTGACATGGCGGTTGAGCTGCCAGTCCCCGGCCAGATCGAGCACGGTATAGGCAGGGATTCGCGCCGGCAGGTAGCTGTTGCCGGTGCCCAGCGGCTGATCGGAGTCCTGCCAGAATTGCGCGGCGGAGGAGACCGCGGTGAGACTCAGCTTGATGCGCTGCTCGACACGCCAGTTCACGCCAGTCTTCAGCAGGTAACGCGGCGCATACGCCGGGATCTTGCCGACCTGGCCGGGAATCACGCTGGCGGTGAAGCGCGCGTTGAGCAGACTGGCGCTGACAAAAGCCTCCAGATGCTCGCCGCGATCGGCCAGCGCCGTGTTCGCCAGGAAATCATAGTTGAGCTGGCCCTCGAAACCGCGGCTGCGGGTATCGCCGCTGTTCACCTCGATCACGTCGGTGGCGTTGATGTGCTGCGCCTCGATGCGGTTGCGGAAATCGATCCAGAACACGCTGACGTCGTAGTACAGACCGGCCACCGGCACACCGTGCACACCCAGCTCGTACGACAGCGATTTCGACGGATCGGGCGCATGGCCGGGCACCACGTTGGCGAACGGCGAGGCCATGTCGAAATAGCGCAGCGGACGCCAGCCTTGGGACACGTTGAAGTAAGTCTCGTTGCCGTGGCCGAAGTCGTTGCCGACGCCGAGCCCGAACAGCGGCAGGCTGCGCGCATCCGCCTCGTGAATCAGCGGACGACTGAGGAAAGGCGGACGCACGCTTTCATCGACGGCCACCCGCTCATGCTCCAACCGCACCGAAGGCACGATGTGGAAGCGATGCGACAGGCGAAACACGTTCTCGGCGAAGATCGCCGCGTAGTCCGACGTACGCGCCTGCACCAGCCGCGGCGTGCCGCTGCGGTCGTGGCGATCGACGTACAGGTCGCCGCTGCTCCACTGCCGGAACGGATCATCCCCGTGGAACAGCGTGGTGCCGATCGTGAACGCATTGCCCCGGCCCCACTTCCTGCGCAGGCGCAGGTCGGCGCCGCTGGTGCGGAACTGCTCGTCCTGCAAGGTGGTGCTGGTCGGCGGCGGTTGCGGCGCCAGCGCACCGCTCGCGCCGCGGCTGGCCAGATCCTGATACGCAAACCACAGCTTGCCCTCGAACAGCCAGCCGTCGCCGAATTCGCGGCGATGGCCGAGCACCAGCTGGTCGCGCGTCACCCAGTCCCGGTTGTACGGCGTCGGCGTGGCACGCGGGTTGGCCTGCCATTGCGGATAACTGAGTCGGCCAGCATCGCCGGAGGCTGCATTGATCGCGTGCAGGTCGATCCACCACAGCTGCTTGTCGTCCGGCCGGTAGTCGACATACAGATCGGCCTGGCGCATCTGCGAGCCGGCATTGGGCCGGCTGCCGTCGCTACGGACGTAGGCCGCATCAGCGCGATACGTCCAGGGTCCGCTGCTGCCCTCGACCGCGTTGTAGGTCGAGTAGAGGCCGTGGTTGCCGACCACCTGTTCGCTGCTCGCCGAGAACGGCGCGCCCGGCCTGGGTCGACGCGAGACCAGGTTGATCACCGGCGCAGGCTCGGGCCCGTACAACAGGCTGGAGCCGCCACGAATGAGCTCGACCTCGGACAAGCTCTGCGTCAGCGGCATCGCATACAGCGTGGGGAAACCGATCCAGTCGCTTTCCAGCGGAATGCCGTCCTGCATCACCAGCACGTATTCCGATTCCTGCGGATTGCCCAGGCCGCGATAGCTCAGGTTGAACTGGGTCGGCGTGGGCTGCTGCGACACCTGCACGCCGGGCGAGCGCACCAGCAACTGGTCGAGGTTGTTGTCGATCACGGTTGGCTGGTCGGCCAGATGGGTCACCGTGGTCTTCTTGGTCACGGTGACCTTGGTGCCATCGACCTCGGGCAGCATGTGTTCGAGCTTGGCCTTGAGCGTCTCGCGCCACGCTTCGGCATTCACGTCGACCGGCGCCAGATTGGTCGCGTTGCCGGGCGTCGCCTGGGAGGTATCCGTCGTGGGTTGCTGCGCT
>DATNGL010000259.1:0-6027 GCA_035605895.1 Rhodanobacter sp. | reverse complement strand
GGCAGGTGGGTGATGCGGATCGCCGAGTCGGTCTTGTTGACGTGCTGGCCGCCGGCACCCGAGGCGCGAAAGGTATCCACTTTCAGGTCGGCCGGGTTGATCGGAATGTCGTCGATCTCGTCCAGCTCCGGCAGCACGGCCACGGTGGCGGTGGAGGTATGGATGCGTCCCTGCGACTCGGTGGCCGGCACGCGCTTCACGCAGTGGGTGCCCGATTCGAATTTCAGTTGCGAATAGGCACCAGCACCTTCGACGCGGGCCACGATCTCCTTGTAACCGCCATGCTCGCCGGCGTGTTCGCTGAGCACCTCGACGTGCCAGCGGCGCCCTTCGGCGTAGCGCAGGTACATGCGGAACAGGTCGCCGGCGAAGATCGCCGCCTCGTCGCCGCCGCTGCCGGCGCGCACTTCGAGATACAGGTTGGCCTCGTCGCGCGGATCCTTCGGCAGCAGCAGCAACTGCAGCTCCCGGTCGAGATCGAGCAGGCGCTGTTCCAGCCGCGCCACGTCGTCGACGGCCATCTCGCGCAGTTCGGCATCCTCGAGCATGCCGCGCGATTCGGCCAGCTCGCGCTCCGCCTGCTCGTGCTGGCGCAGCGAGGCGGCGATCGGTTCGATCTGGGCATATTCCTGCGACAGCGCGCGAAAGCGGCTGTTGTCGGCCAGCACCTCGGGTTGCGACAGCAGCAGGCCGATTTCCTGATGGCGTTCGGCCAGTGCCTCGAGCTTGCGGCGAATGGATGGAGTCATGGGAAGCAGCGTGGAAGAGGACTGGCGGGGAATGAAGGCGCAGCGGCGCCCTCGTGGCGGGAACGGTTCGAAAGCGGCAGCCAGCCGCTCTCGCTATTCGTCCCTCGTCCCCTGGTCCTCTTCGTCGAGGCCGTACAGCCGGCCGGCAGCATGCAGCAGATCCAGATCACCGCTGAGCGCGGCTTCGCGCAGGCGCGCGCTGGGGTGGTGCAGCAGCTTGTTGGTGAGCGTGTTGGCAAGGAAGGCGAGCGCTTCGTCGGCCGACTTGCCATGGGCCAGCATCAGGCGCGCCTTGCCCAGCACCTCGTCGCGATGGACCTCCGCGTGGTGACGCATGTCCAGCGCGGGGTTCCTCAGCGTGAGCGCACGACGCCAGGCCATGTAGCGGTCGACCTGCAGGTCGATGATGGCGTCGGCCTCGCGGGCGGCGGCTTCGCGCGAGCGGCGGTTGTCGTCGATCACCTGGCGCAGGTCGTCGATGCCGTAGAGATACACGTCGGGCAGGCTGCCGACCGATTCCTCGATGTCGCGCGGCACCGCGATATCCACCATGAACATCGGCTTGCGCCGGCGCGTCGCCATGGCCTGTGCGACCATCTCGCGCGTGACGATCGGCTGGCGTGCGGCCGTCGACGAAATCACGATGTCGGCTTCGGCCAGGTGTTGCGGCAGGTCGGCCAGCGCAATCGCGTAGCCGCCGTAGCGACCGGCCAGTTCCTGCGCGCTTTCCAGCGTGCGGTTGGCGACGATCAGGCGGCGCGCGCGCCGCTCGGCCAGATGCCGGGCGGCCAGTTCGATGGTATCGCCGGCTCCGATCAGCAGCACGCAGGCCTGTTCCAGGTCGGTGAAGACCTGTTCCGCCAGGCGCACGGCGGTGAACGCCACGGATACCGTATGCGCGCCGATCCGGGTGTCAGTACGCACGCGCTTGGCCACCGCGAAGGTATGCTGAAGAAGTCGATCCAGCGGCGCCTTCAGGGCTTGCGCGTGCCGTGCCTGCTGGTAGGCGTTCTTGACCTGGCCCAGGATCTGCGGTTCGCCCAGCACCATCGAATCCAGCCCGGTGGCCACGCGGAACATGTGGCGCACGGCATCCTGCTCCTCGTGCCGGTACAGGAACTCATCGAGCTTGCCCGGAGTCAGATGGTGGTGACGACTCAGCCACGCCTGCGGGATATCCTCAGCTCCTGTCGCCACGCCGACGTAGAGCTCGGTGCGATTGCAGGTGGAAAGGATCATCGCCTCTTCGACGCCGGGTTCGCGGGCCAGTTCGAGCAGGGCCGTGCCTGCGGCGTCCTCGTCGAACGCCACCTGTTCGCGCAGGCTGACCGGCGCGGTAAGGTGATTTAGTCCGAGGGCGATCAGCGGCATGAGGCGGGAGACATCTCGGCGGCGGGAGTTTGGCGGCGTAGGCTAAGCTTGGCCCGGGCGCCGGTCATCAACGGATACGGCTGCAACGGGCAGATGGATGGAGAACAGTGTGCGGAGCTGGCAGACCAAGTTCAAGCAACTGCGGCATTTTACGGCACTGTCGGCGCTGACGCTTGTCCTGAATGCCTGCGCCACGGCGCCGTCACGACCTGTCGCCAGCGCCACGGCGCAGCCGCTGGCCCGGTTGGTGGTGGCCACGCCGGACGCGGAGCACGATCTGCTGGCGCAATTGCTGGCCGGCGAGATGGCGCTCAGCCGGACCGATTTGAAGGCCGCATCCGCGCATTACGACAAGGCGATGGCGCTGAGTGTCGATCCGGAGGTGGCTGAACGGGCCGCCGGTCTCGCGATTGCCGTGCATGACGGCGATGCCGCCCGGCGCGCGCTGGATCGCTGGCAGACGCTCGGTGCCAAGCCGGTCCGCATGGCCCAGGCGCGAGCCGAGCTGGCGCTCGATCATGGCGATGCCGCGGAGGCGGCACGCCAGCTGGAGCTGCTCACCGGCAGCGGCGCCAGGGACGCGTGGCGGCAGTTCGGCCGGGTCCTGGTGACCGCGCGCGACCAGGCCCAGGCGGCACGCCTGCTCGAGGCCCTGGCTACGCCGCAGCGCCTGCCTGCCGACGCGCAAGCCTGGCTGGCGATGAGCGAGCTGGGCGACAAGCTGGGTCGCCACGCCTATGCGGTGAAGATCGCCGAGGCGGCCGTGCAGCGCTTCCACAGCGCCGAAACCTATGCCTGGGCGGCCCAGATGAAATTCAAGGATGGCGATCGCAAGGGGGCGCAGGCGCTGCTGCAGAAGGCGCTGGCGAAATCGCCGAAGGACACCCATTTGCGGCTGGCCTACGCCAGCGTGCTCAGCGAGTCGGGTGACGACGCCGCAGCATCGCGGTTGCTCGCGCACGGCGCCCAGGATGCCGACATCTACGCGATGCGAGCCGCGCTGGCCGCCCGCCACGAGGACATGAAGGCCCTGGTCGGGTTGTATCGCGAGTTGCAGCAGGCTGCACCCGATGAGCGGGCACACAGCAGCTACCTGCTCGGTCAACTGGCCGAAATGCAGCATCGCGACGCCGAGGCGCTGGACTGGTACGACCAGGTTGGCGATGACGACCCGCATGCCTTCGATGCCGCCTTGCGCAGTGCGTTGATCCTGCATGCGCAGGGCAAGCGCAGCGAGGCCCATCAACTGCTGGGACAACTGCAGATCGATTACCTCGAACAGCCGGCCCAGCTGCGCCAGGCGTGGCAGGCCGACGCCGAGCTCTATCTGCGCGAGCAGAACTATGCCAAGGCGGAAACCGCGTTCAGCCGCGCCCTGCAGGTGATGCCCGACGATCCGGGGCTGCTCTACGGACGCGGCATGGCCTATGCCGAGGCCGGCCAGATCGACCGGGCGGTGAAGGATTTCCAGCACCTGCTGAAGGTCAGGCCGGGCGACATCGACGCCAGCAACGCGCTGGGTTACACCCTGGCCGACGCCAATCGCGACCTGCCCGAGGCGGAGAAGCTGCTGCAGGCCGCACGCGCGGCCAAGCCGCACGATCCGGCGATCGCCGATTCCTGGGGCTGGCTGCAATATCGCCTGGGCCATCTGGAGCAGGCCGCGCAGACCTTGCGTGGCGCCTGGCTTGCACGCAAGGATGCCGACGTCGGCGTGCACCTGGGCGAGGTGCTGTGGAAGCAGGGGCGCCGGCAGGATGCGCAACGGATCTTCGACGAGGTACGCAAGCTCGATCCGCACAGCAGCAGCCTGCAGGACGCGCTCAAGCGGCTTCATCCATGAGCGGATCATGGCGATTCATTTCCGTGCTGCTGCCCGCGCTGCTGGCCGCCTGCGCGCCGGCGGTGCGCATGCAGGGCGATGCTGGCCTGCTCGACGCGCAACGGGTGCGCGAGCAGATGCTGGCGGGAGTGGACCGCTGGGCCCTGCAGGGTCGGCTCGGGGTGTCCGACGGCCATGAGGGCGGCAGCGGCAGCTTCAGCTGGACCCAGCAAGGCGACCACTACGTCTTCGTGCTGCGCGCACCGATCACCGGCAAGAGCTTCCGCCTGAGCGGCGGTCCGGACGGCGCCTTGCTGGAGGGGCTCGATGGCGGTCCGTTGCAGGGCCCTGACGCGGAGGCGTTGATGCGCAAGGCGCTCGGTTGGGAGGTGCCGTTGCGCAACCTGCGCGCGTGGGTACTCGGGCTGCGCGCCGATGGCGGGCCGGCCGAACTCAGCTTTGGCGCGAACCGGCTGCCCTCGCTGCTGCAACAGGATGGCTGGACGGTCGACTATCATGCCTGGGACGACAGCCGACATCCGCCACTGCCCACCAAGGTGTACGCGTCGAAGCCGCCATACAAGGTCCGACTGTCGATCGAATCCTGGCAGTTTCAATAAGCGCGCTTGCCCGGGTTACGCTTTGCGCCCCGCTGGCGGCGCGGCCACCGCGCAGATTCCGCAACCATCATGCCCATCCAGATCGCACGCGCCCAGCCCAGCCATGTCGACGCCTTGTGCGCCATCGAGCGCAAGGCCGTGCAGCTGTTTCGCGGGCACCCGGCATGGCCGCACTACGCTGCCGTGTCGATTCCGCCCGAACTGCTGCGTCAGGCGATCGATCGCGGCCTGGTGTGGGCGGCGTTCGGCGAATCGGCTGAACCGGTCGGCTTCGTCTGGCTCGATGACGAGTTGATCGGTGGCGCGATCGGCATCGCCGAGATCGACGTGTTGCCGGAACACGGCCGGCGTGGCATCGGTGCGGCCCTGCTCGAACACGGCTGTGCCTGGGCGCGTGAGGCGGGCTATCGGCGCATGGACCTGGGCACGCTGGCCGACGTGCCCTGGAATGCACCGTTCTATGCGCGGCACGGTTTTGCCGTCGTCGACAAGGACGATCCGGTGTTCGCGCATGCGCGCCAGCGCGATCGCGAGCATGGCTTTCCTGACCATTTGCGCGTGTTCATGAGTCGCACCCTGTCGGCGCTGGCACGCGGCGAATGGAGCGCATGGCCGGCGCCAGCCAAGCTGAACCTGTTCCTGCGCGTCATCGGCCGCCGGGCCGACGGCTATCATGAGCTGCAGACCGTATTCCGCCTGCTCGACTGGGGCGACGAGGTCCGCCTGCGGCTGCGCGAGGATGGCGAGGTCCGGCGTCTGCACGGGGCCGCCGGGGTGTTGGCGCAGGATGACCTGGCCGTGCGCGCCGCGCAGCTGTTGCAGCAGCATGCCGGCGGCAGCACGGGCGTGGACATCGACGTTGGCAAGCGCCTTCCGATGGGCGGCGGCCTGGGTGGCGGCAGTTCCGACGCGGCCACCGTGCTGGTGGCGCTCAATCATCTGTGGGGCCTTGGCCTCGACGAGGATGCGTTGGCCGGGTTGGGTCGGCGGCTCGGTGCCGACGTGCCGGTGTTCGTGCGCGGGCGTTCGGCCTGGGGCGAGGGTATCGGCGACCAGTTCAGCCCGATCCGGCTGCCGCGGCGGTATTACGTGGTGCTGGATCCACGGGAACCGGTGCCGACCGCGGCGCTGTTTCAAGCGCCTGAATTGACACGAAATGCGCCGCGGGCGACAATTTCGTCCTTTGCTTCGGGCGAAACTACCGAGAACGCCTTCCTGCCGGTCGTGCGTGCGCGGCACCCGCGAGTGGCCGAGGCACTCGATTGGCTGGGCGGTTTCGGTGCGGCGCGGCTTTCCGGCAGCGGTGGTTGCGTGTTCCTGGAACTGCGTTCGCTGGCGCGGGCATGCGCCGTGGCTGATCGCTGTCCGGCGGCATTCGGGGCGCACGTGGCCCGCGGCATGGATGTTTCACCCCTGCACGATACGCTGGCGCGACAGCACGGAAGAAGTTGACCAAAACAGGCAA
>DATNGL010000258.1:0-2134 GCA_035605895.1 Rhodanobacter sp. | reverse complement strand
TCGTGGCGGCTTCTGGCATGATCGGGCGCATGCCCGCCAAGCCGCGCCATAGCGATACCGAAGCCTGCGCCAGCGATCTTGCCGATGCGCTCGGGCCGGATCTGCGCATCGCCGCACCGCTGGGCCTGGGCAAGCCGCATGGCCTGCTCAATGCGCTGTACCGGCTCACGGCGGCCGATCCGACCCGTTCGATGCGGCTGTACACGGCGCTGTCGCTGACCCGGCCGCAGCCGAAGCCCGGACTGGAGCAGCGGTTCCTGCAGCCGTTCCTCGATCGCCACTTCGGCACCGACGCGGTCGATCCGCAGTACACGCTGGATCAGGCGCGCGACGCGCTGCCGGCGAACGTGGCCGTGCACGAGTTCTACCTGCAATCCGGCGCGTTGCTGCATTCGGGCAGCGCTCAGCGCAGCTACATCAGCCAGAACTACACCCATGTCGCACGCGACCTGGCGATACAGGACATCAACCTGCTGGTGCAACTGGTGGCGCGGCGCGAAGGCCCCGACGGGGTGCACTACAGCCTGTCCTGCAATCCCGACCTGACCCTGGATTTCCTGCGCCAGGTGCAACTGGCCGGCACGCCGCGGCCGCTGTGCGTGGCCGTGGTGCATCCGGACCTGCCTTATCTGGGTGGCGACGCCGAGGTGGCGGCGGACTATTTCGACGTGGAGTTGCGCCCGCAGGCCTCGCCACGCCTGTTCGCGCTGCCGCGGCTGCCGGTCGACCTGACCGAGTACGCGATCGGCCTGCACGCCAGCGCCCTGGTGAGGGATGGCGGCTGCCTGCAGGTCGGCATCGGCGCGCTGTCCGATGCCCTGGTCAAGGCACTGTTGCTGCGCCAGCACGAGAACACCGCGTGGCGCTGCATGCTGGTGGCGCTGGACCCGGTTGGCAGCACGCATGCGCAGGCCGGTTGGCTTGGCGGACTTGCGCCGCTGAAGGCCGGTCTTTACGGCGCCAGCGAAATGGTGATGGACGGCTTCATGCACCTGCAGCGCGGCGGCATCCTCAAGCGCCGCAGCTGGAACAACCTGGCGCTGGAGCGCGCCTCGATCTCCGGGCGGCTGAACCCGGACACGCCGGGCGGCCACTACCTGCGCGGCGCGTTCTTCCTGGGTTCGCGGGAGCTGTACGAGTGGCTGGCCAGCACCGAGGCGGCAGATCCCGACGCGATCGACATGTGCGCGGTATCCAACGTCAACCAGCTTTACGGCGATCACCAGGCGCTCGCCATGCTGCAGCGTCGCGATGCACGTTTCTTCAACACCTGCATGATGGCGACCCTGCTCGGTGCCGCGGTGTCCGACACGTTGGCGGACGGTGCGGTGGTCAGTGGCGTCGGCGGCCAGTACAACTTCGTGGCGATGGCGCACGAGCTGCCGGGCGGTCGCTCGGTGCTGCTGCTGCGCGCCACCCGCATGCGTGCCGGCGGCATCGAGAGCAATATCCGCTGGGACTACGGCCAGACCACGATTCCGCGCCACCTGCGCGATATCGTCGTCACCGAATACGGCGTCGCCGACCTGCGCGGCAAGAGCGACAGCGAGTGCATCGAGGCGATGCTGTCGATCTGCGACGCGCGCTTTCTGGATGCGTTGTGCGCGGAGGCCAAGGCGCACGGCAAGCTGGCCGCGGACTTTGCGATACCGCCGGCATGGCGCCGGCACCAGCCGGGCTGTCTGCACGAGTCGCTGGCGCCGTTCCGGCGCAAGGGCCTGCTGCCGGTGTTTCCGTTCGGCAGCGACTTCGACGAGGTCGAGCAACGCTTGCTGCCGGCGCTGGAATGGCTCAAGGCCGGCAACCCGCGCTGGCGCGGACGTTGGCAACTGCTGCGCGCGGTATGCCGGCCGGGAGACGCCCGCAAGGGCGAGGAAGAAGCGTTGCGGCGGATGGGATTGAATGCGCCGACCACGCTGGGCGAGCGCGTGCAACGCCGCCTGTTGCAGGCGGCGTTGCGGCGGCGCTCAGGCGAAACTCAGGGACCGGCCCCGGGCTGACCGGTTGCTTCCGCGGTCGTCGCCGACGGTGTCGCGGGTCCGGTTTCGGATGCTGGCGCCTCGTCCATCAGCGGCAGCACCGCGGGACTGTCGAGGTCGTCGAACTGCTGGTGGTTCACCGCCCAGAAGAACAG
>DATNGL010000257.1:0-7063 GCA_035605895.1 Rhodanobacter sp. | reverse complement strand
TGCTGTTCGCGAAACAGCTGCTGACGGAGACCGCGCTGCCGGTGACGGAAGTCGCGCTCGCGGCCGGCTTCCGCAGCCTGCGCCGGTTCAACGCGGCGTTCCTGCAGGCGAACCGCATCCCGCCACGCGAACTGCGCCGGCACCCGCGTGCGGCGGCCGGCGCGGCGCTGGTGCTGCGGCTCGGCTATCGGCCGCCGTATGCGTTCGAAGCATTGCTGGCATTCCTGCGTACGCGCGCACTGCCCGGCGTGGAACAGGTCGACGGGCACAGTTACGCGCGCGTGTTCGGCCCGGCGAACGCGCCGGGCTGGCTGCGCCTGAGCGCGTGGCCGGGCGGCGAGCACGCGTTGCAACTGCAGCTGCATTGCCCGCAGCCGACCCAACTGCTCGGCGTGGTGACGACGCTGCGGCGGATGTTTGACCTGGACGCGAACCCGCAGGCGATCGCGGACACGTTCCGGCACGACGCCGTACTCGGCCCGCTGGTGGCGCGCCATCCCGGCCTGCGCCTGCCCGGCGGCTGGGACGGTTTCGAGATCGCGGTGCGCGCAATCCTCGGCCAGCAGATCAGCGTGGCGGCGGCGCGCACGCTGGCGACGCGCATCGTGCAGCGCTGGGGCGAGTCATTGCCGGCAGCACCGATGGCGGGACTGGAGCGATTGTTCCCGACGCCGGCCGTGCTGGCGCAGGCGGACCTGCGCGAGATCGGCGTGACCACGACGCGCGCCGCGACGATCAGCGGCATGGCGCAGGCGCTGCTGGATGGCCGCGTGGATTTCAGCGCTGAGCAGTCGCTGGATGAATTCGTTTCGCGCTGGGTCGCGCTGCCAGGCATCGGCGAATGGACCGCGCATTACATGGCGATGCGCGCGCTGAGCGATCCGGATGCGTTCCCGGCGGCGGACCTGATCCTGCGTCGCGAGGCCACGACCGATGCGATACCGCTCAGCACGAAGGCGCTGACGCTGCGTGCGGATGCGTGGCGACCGTGGCGCGCGTACGCGGTGATCCATCTATGGCGCGGCACGTCGGATGCACCAGTACCAGTACGCGCACCACGCCGCAAGAAACCGGAGACCCTCGCATGACCTGCATGCCGGACACGATCCACTACGACGAGATGGACAGCCCGGTCGGCACGCTGCGCCTGGTCGCGGACAGCCGTGGCCTGCGCGAGATCTGGTTCGAGCGTGAACGCCATCCGAAGAAGGCGCATGCGGGCTGGGTCCGCGCCGCCGCGCCGTTGAAATTCGCCCGCGTGCAGCTGGAGGAATACTTCGCCGGCGAGCGCCAGCACTTCGAGCTGCCGCTGCATCCCGTCGGCACGCCGTTCCAGCTTGAGGTGTGGGAAGAACTCGGGCGGATTCCGTACGGCGTCACGATCAGCTACGGCGAGCTGGCCCGGCGCATCGACAAGCCGCTGGCGGTGCGCGCGGTCGGCGCCGCGAACGGACGCAACCCGTTGCCGATCGTGCTGCCGGGCCATCGCGTGATCGGAGCCGACGGCAGCCTCACCGGCTTCGGCGGCGGCCTGCCGACGAAGCGTTTCCTGCTGGCGATGGAAGACCGTGTTGCGCGGGGCGACTTGTTCTTCGGTCCGATGTAAGTAGTGCGGATTCGCATACCCCTCGTCATTCGGCCCCCTCATATTGTCATTCCGGCGCAGGCCGGAATCGCACTTGCTACTCCGTCCGCCACTGATGGATGACGGGCTTCGCTGATGTTGAAGCGATTCCGGCCTGCGCCGGAATGACGACTTGGAAGGTGTGCCGCTGTCCAATACCGCTCGGCCCTGCTCGATATTGACGTCGCCGAAATTGAATGTATACACTGTATACATGAAGAAACTCACCACGCCGGAAAAGATCCTGCGCGCCGCGCACAAGCTGTTCGATCGCGAAGGCGCCGATGCGGTGAGCATGCGCCGCGTCGCCGAGGCGGTCGGCATCACGCCGATGGCGATCTACCGGCACTTCCCGAATCGCGAGGCGTTGCTGAAGCGGCTGTCCGACGACAGCTTCAACACGGTCGCACATGAATGGGAAGTGCACGCGACGCATCCGGACGTCCTCAAGCGCCTGCTTGCGTTGCTGGAGCCGTACCTGGATTACGCGCTGCAGCACCCGCACCTGTTCGACCACGCGTTCTCCACGCGCCGCGACGATGCGCGGCGCTTTCCCGAGGACTTCCGCGCACGCCAGTCGCCCACGCTCAACGTCGTTGCCGATGCGGTCGCCGAAGGCATGCGGCTTGGCGTGCTGAAGCAGGACGATCCGTGGGACGTAGCGATGACGCTGTGGGCGCATTCGCATGGACTGATCGCGCTGTACCGTGCCGGACGGTTCAGCTACGACGAAACACGATTCCGCACGTTCTACCTGGAATCACTGGGGAGGTTGATCGATGGCATCAGGCATTGACCGCAAACGGTTGGCGCTCGGCGTGGCCGCCGTGCTGCTTTCGGCGCTCGGCTGGTGGTTCGGCAGCGCGCTGCACCCGGCATGGTGGCTCACCTGGTTCGCGCCGCTTCCGGTGCTGCTGCTCGCACCACGCGTGCGCGCACGCTGGGCTGCATTGGCCGCCTTCGCGGCTTATGCGATGGGCGGACTGAACCAGTGGACCTACCTGCACGGCTATGTCGGCCTGCCCGCGGGCACGATCGTGCCGGCCATCGCGGGGCCGGGAATCGCGCTGGCCTTGTGCACCCTGCTGTTCCGGCGCCTGCTGGCGCGAGGTCGCCCGGGCGCGGCCGCACTGGCGGCGCCGGTGCTGTGGGTGGCGATCGAATACGTCAATGCGCAGCTGTCCCCGCACGGCACGTTTGGCAGTATCAGCTACACCCAGATGGACGCGCTGCCGATCCTGCAGGTGGCCGCGCTCGCCGGAATATGGGGCGTGAGCTTCCTGCTCCTGCTGGTGCCTTCCGTGCTGGCCCTGCAATGCTCGCCGAACACGCCGGGGCGCGCCCGCGCCGGGATCCTCGCGATGACCGCCCTGCTGCTGGTCGCGGTGATCGGCCATGGCGCCTGGCGCCTGCGGGCACCGGCCACGGCGAGCCTGCGCGTCGGCCTGGTCTCGCTGGAGAAGCCGATCCTGCCTGCCCTGCACGACGCGCAAGGGCAAACCCTCGTAGCGCGCTACGTCGAGGCGATCGACCGTCTCGCCGACCAGGGCGCCCGCGTCGTCCTGATCCCGGAGACTTCGTTCGCCACCACGGGCACCACGATCCCCGCGTTCGCGGAACTGGCGACCCGCCGAAACCTGATCCTGGACGTCGGCATCGACGACAAGAGCAACCCGCAGGCCGAACACAACGGCGTGATGGTGTTCCAGCCGACCGCCGCTACTCCGCTCACCTACCACAAGCATCACCTGATCCCCGGCCTCGAAGACCACTACACGCCCGGCCAGAACTATCGGCTACTGGATGACACGACGCGCACCGGCCTGGCGATCTGCAAGGACATGGATTTCCAGGACATCGGCCGCGCTTACTCGGCGCGGGACGCGCAACTGCTGCTGGTACCGGCCTGGGACTTCCGCATCGATGGCTGGCTGCACAGTCGCATGGCAATCATGCGCGGCGTGGAAAGCGGCTTTGCGATCGCGCGCGCCGCCCGTTCGGGCCGCCTCACGCTGAACGACGACCGCGGCCGCGTGGTGGCCGAGGCCTCAAGCGAAAAGCACGATGCCGAGCTGGTCGGCGAACTGCCGCTGCGCGAATCGCGCACGCTGTACGGTCGCTGGGGCGATTGGTTCGCATGGCTCGACCTGGCGGCACTGCTGGCGCTGCTGGTGCAGGCCGTGCGTCCGCGCCGTACCGGATGAGCTGATCAACCGCCGCTGCGCGCCGTTGCCGGCGCATCCTGCGGGATCACCCGCGGCAGCGCGGCGGCCTGGTTCCGATAGCGCTCGACGAGATCCTGCTGCGCCGCGCGATCGCGCTCGTGCTGCGCCTGATCGGCCTGATCCAGTTGCCGCTGCAAGACCGGATCCTTCGCGCCCGGCCGTTTCGCCTGGTCGGCAACGGCCTGATGCAGCTGCTGCTCCAGCTGGCTTTTCTGCAATTGGTCGCTCACCTGCTGCTGGCGGGCGGCCTGCTGGAACTGCGCGTCCGAGGGTGGCGGCAGGACCACCGGCGACCTTACGGGGGGCTGTGCCGTGGATTGCCACGCGCCGGCGAAACCGACGGGCGCCAGCACGACGGCACCGATCAACAGCGATCGAAGCGTGCGATGGAACAAGACAATGCGTGCCATGGCCGTGACTCTGCGCAATCATGTGGGGACGGTTGAGCCCAGTTTGAGACCCCACACATGAAATTCCTGTTTCGCCTGCTGCTTTGCGCGTTCGTTGCCGGCTGCCTCCTCAGCTGCGCCCACCAGCCGGCGCGCCGCGCGACTCCCGCCGAAGCAGGCTCGAGCCGGCCCGCGCCGCTGCTGCTGATCTCGATCGACGGCTATCGCGCCGACTATCTCGATCGCGGCCTCAACCCGACCCTGCGGATGCTGGCCGACACCGGCGTGCGTGCGCAGTGGATGCAGCCTTCGTTCCCCTCGCTGACCTTCCCGAACCACTACACCATCGTCACCGGCCGCTACCCGGACAACCATGGCATCGTCGACAACGACATGGCCGACCCCGTGCTGGGCAGCTTCTCGCTCGGCAACCGCAAGGCCGTCGGCGACGGGCGCTGGTGGGACGAGGCCGAACCGATCTGGGCCGACGCCGACCGCCATGGCATGAAAACCGCCACCTTGTTCTGGCCCGGCTCCGAGGCGGCCATCCGCGGTCATCGACCCGATCACTGGCGCGCCTACGACGGCAAGATGTCGTACGACGCGCGGGTCGACCAGATCCTGCACTGGCTGGATCTGCCGCCCGCGCAGCGGCCCGCGTTCCTGACGCTGTATTTCGAGGGCGTCGACAGCGCCGGCCACGACTACGGCCCCGATTCGCCGCAGCTGAACCAGGCACTGCGCCAGGTCGACGCGGCGCTGGCCCGGCTGGTGGCCGGATTGCGCCAGCGCGGCCTGGTCGACCAGCTCGACCTGATCGTGCTGGCCGACCATGGCATGGCGGCGACCCCGCTGAACCAGCGCATCCAGCTCGACGACCTGATCGACACCGCGCATGCACGGGTGGTGTCGACCGGCGCCGTGGCCGGGATCGATCCGGCTCCCGGCCACGAGGCCGAGCTGGACCGGGAACTGCTGAAGGCGCATCCGCACATGACCTGCTGGAAGAAATCGCGGATTCCCGCCCGCTATCACTATGGACACAATCCGCGCGTGCCCCGGGTGGTCTGCTCTGCCCGGGTGGGTTGGCTGATCGTCAGTCATCACAAGCAGATGCTGCACGGCGAGAAGCCGATGCTGGGCGACCACGGCTACGACAACGCCGCGCCGCAGATGCGCGCGCTGTTCATCGCGCACGGGCCGGCGTTCCGCCAGCACGCCGTGGTGCCCGCGTTCCCGAACGTGGACGTCTATCCGCTGATGACCCACCTGCTCGGCATTCCGGCCGCCGCCAACGACGGCAGCTACGACGCGGTGAAACGCATGCTGCAACCGGCGGCGCGTTGAGTTGTGGAGCGGGAACAGGGAACGGGGAACGGGGAACATCGAGCTTGATGCGGCTCGCAGGCTGAGGCTCACTGCGAAGACAGCGAAGCGCAACCCGGCGACCGGAAGCTCTTCCCCGTTCCCCGTTCCCCGCCCCTCCTACGGCATCGCACCCCTGCTCATCGGCGTCGGTGGCGTCGCCACGTTCACCAGCGGCGGCAACCGGAACAGCCACAGCGCGATCAGCAAGCCGGCCAGCACCAGCGCACCGACGAACAGCGCCACGCCGTTCCAGCCATGCGCGGCATAGAACAGGCCGCCACTCGCGCCGGCGATGCTGGATCCCATGTAGTAGCAGAACAGATAGACCGACGACGCCTGCGCCTTCGATGCGCCGGCGCGCCGGCCGACCCAGCTGCTGACGATGGAGTGGCCGCCGAAGAATCCGAACGTCACCGCCACGATGCCCAGCATCACCAGCAGCAACGGCGTGGCCATGGTCAGCGCCACGCCCGCCAGCATCAGCGCGAACGCCGTCCACAGCACCTTGCGCCGTCCTAGCCTGCCGGCCAGGTGGCCCATCCATGCCGAGCTGAACGTGCCGACCAGGTAGATGCCGAAGATCAACCCCACCACGGCCTGGCTCAGCTTGTACGGCGGCGCCAGTAGGCGATAGCCGAGATAGTTGTAGACGGTGACGAACGCGCCGAGCAGCAGGAAACCCTCGACGAACAGCCACGGCAGGCCGCGGTCGTGGAACATCCCGGTGAAACGGCCCAGCACCACGCGCCAGCGCAGCGGCTGCGCCACGAAATGCCGCGAAGGCGGCAGCGCACGCCAGAAGATCAACCCGGCCAGCACGCCGATCGCGCCCACCACCAGCACACCGACACGCCAGCCGAAGAAATCCGTCAGCACGCCGGTGATCAGCCGGCCACCCATGCCGCCCACCGCACTGCCGCTGATATACAAGCCCATGCCCAGGCCGATCGACTCGACATGCATCTCCTCGCCCAGGTAGGTCATCGCCACCGCCGGCAACCCGCTCAGGGTCAGACCAAGCAGCGTGCGCACCGCGAGCAGGGCCGGCCAGTTCGGCATGGCGGCACTCACCAGCACCAGCACGGCCGAGGACAGCAGCGACCACACCATCACCGGCTTGCGTCCCCACGCATCGGACAGCGCGCCGGCAAACAGCATCGCAAAGGCCAGCACGCCGGTGGTCAACGACAACGACAGCGCACTGACCGCCTCGCCCACGCCGTAGTCGTGGCCGAACTCCGGCATCAGCGGCTGCACGCAATAGAGCAGGCCGAACGTGGCGAAGCCGGCGGCGAACAGCGCCAGGTTGGTACGCCGGAACGCCGGCGTGCCATGGTGGATGGTCGGTGGGGAAGCATCCTCCGGCATGGCGGGGATCGGAGCCTGCGTCATGGCGACGGCCTGATGGGAAGTCGAGCGCCACAAGCATAGCTCGGCGTTGCCGGTGATTATCCCGC
>DATNGL010000256.1:0-7595 GCA_035605895.1 Rhodanobacter sp. | reverse complement strand
CGTGCGTATTTGCGCACGATGCGTTCGGCCTGTTCGGCACGGGTCTGCGCTTCCAGCGCGCCGGTGCGCTGGTGCAGGCCGGCGAGCACGGCGTTCTCGCGCCGTTGTTCCAGCCCTTCGGCGCCGGGCGCGGTGAGGCGGGCGAGTGCCTGCAGCAGGGGTTCGATCGCGGGCTTGCGCTGGCGCTCGACCGATTCGGTGCTGCCATCCGCGAGCTGGCGCTGGTAGCGCTCGCTGCCGCCGGCGCTGATCGCGACCACGGCGCTGGCGATGCCGCGTGATTGCTGGCGCAGCTTCGTCAGCAACAGATCGCGTTCGGCGCTACCCCACTGGTCCGCCTTGTTCAGCACCAGCAGCAGCGGCTTGCCGAAGTCGGCGAGCCAGCGCAGTTCGTCGACCTGGCCGCGGGTAAGGTCGCCGGCGCACAGGTAGACCACGGCGTGCGCGCGCAGCGCTTCTTCGCGCGCGGCGGTTTCGCGTGCTTCGCCGCCACTTTCACGGCTTCCGGGTACGTCGGCCAGCACCACGTTGCGGCCATCGGGCAGCGTGCTGTCGTAGTGGCCGACGCTGCGCGTGGTGCCGCCGCGCGCATCGCTGGCGAGCTGGGCCTGCGGTGCCAGCGCGCGGATCAGGCTGGATTTCCCGGTGGAGATTTCGCCGAACACGGCAACATGAAGACGCGCACCAAGCCGGCGCCGATCGAGTTCGCCCAGTTCGCTGGCGAGCGCGCCGGTGTCGGCGCCGTGCTCGCGCAACTGGCCGATGCGCTGTTCCAGATTGCCGCGATCCGGCACCGGCAGCGGTCGTCGCTTGCGTCGCGGACGCAACAGCCACCACAGCACGCTCAGGCCGGTCGCGGCGAAGATCGCCAGCACCACGCCCAGCGTCCATTGCAACGCCACCGGCAGCGCCAGGAAGCGCTGGGTCAGGGCGAGGAAGCGCTCGGCCGCGGCGAACAGAAGCCACAGCAGGGCGGCCATGGCCAAGGCGGCGAACAGCAATCGCAGGCGTCGGGACATCCGTGCATTCTAGCGATCTTCGCCGTGCCGGCTCGCTGCGCATCGGGCTCGGTGAGATGTGATCGACCACGCGTTCCGGCCCCCTTCGGGCGGCTTCCGCTCGCGTTGATCCCTTGGCTTTGGCACTATCCGGGGCTAGGCGGCGCGGTTTCTTGGCTGGCTTGGCGTAAATTTTACGCACCGGTTCGTGGGGGAACGGGATGGGGAGCAGGTTCAGATGGTCGACCTGGTTGCTGGGTGCTGCTCTGGCGATTCTGGTGTGTGGACCGTCGGCGGGGGCGGTGCCGACACCGCCTGCGCAACCCGGCGCAGCGGAGGGGCCGCTGCCGACACCGCAGTTCCGGCGCTACGGGACGACGAATGGTTTGCCGAGCGGAACGATCTGGGCCGTTGCCCAGGATCATCATGGAATGATGTGGTTTGGCTCGGCCGGCGGCCTGGTGCGCTTCGATGGCGTCAGTTTCCAGCTGTTTCGGCACGAGACGGGGGTTGCCGACTCCCTGCCGGCCAATCCGACCTATGCGCTTCTGGTCGATAGCGACAACCGGGTCTGGACCGGCGGTCTTTCGACCGGGTTGATTGTCTACAACCAGGAAAGCGGGCGATTCAGGCACTGGACGCATGATGACAAGCAGTCGTCCAGTCTTGTCGACGATGAAGTCTGGAGCCTGGCGCAGACCAGCGATGGCAGTTTGTGGGTGGCTACGGAACATGGCCTCGATCGCCTGCGAGCGGATGAGAGCGGGTTCGACCATGTGATGAGGCATGTCGACGGCGAACCCGTAGCCTCATTCGGCCAGACGCGAGCCTTGCGCGCCGAGCCCGATGGCCGCCTGTGGATCGCGGCGGAAAGCGGCCTGTATGTGCGCGAGCCCGATGGCACGATGCACCGCGTGCCGGTGGATCCGTCGTTTCGTGGAGACGTGGGCAAGGCCTGGCGCATTGATGGCAGTCCGGGCGAAGTCAGAGTGTCGCTGACCGGTGGCCTGTTGATCATCGGTGCCGATGGAGTGGCCCGCCCACTGGCGGGACGGCAGCTTGCATCGCAGCGGGTCATGAGCAGCACGCGCGACTTGCAGGGGCGATTGTGGATCGGCACGGCCGATGGCGTCCTGCTGGATCGTGGCGACGGACAACTGCAGCGGTTCGCCGGTCAACCGCTGCTGCCGGGCGGGCTGCCCGGCAACAAGACGTGGCAGACCATGCTCGACCGTGAAGGCGGGCTGTGGATCACCTTCGAGCAGTCCAACCTGGCCTACCTTCCGCCCGGTTGGAACGGCTTCGCGCGTTTCACCCACATACCGGACGATCCAGGCAGCTTGACCGGTATTGCCGCATCGACGATCCATGCCAGCTGCGATGGCACGTTGTGGGTCGGTGGCCAGAACGGCTGGGTCGACCGGCTGGATGTGGCCACCGGCCAGGTCCAGCACGTGCTGCCGGGAGTGAAGGGGCAGATCGTGTCGCTGACTGAAAGTTCAGACGGTCGCCTGTGGATCGACAGCCCCCCTCATATCAACGTGTTCGACCACGGCAAGCTCACTCCGATCGACCTCGACCGTGCCCAGGTGACGAGGCCGGTTCTGCTCAGCGCCGGTGACGATCGACGCGTGTACGTCGCGTCATGGAATGAGGGGGTGTTTGTCATCGACCCGGACAGCCTGAAGGTCACCCCGGTTGCCATGGCGGACAAGGGAGACGACGTCTTGCGTCCCGATCAACTCACCTTCCATGCGGGAAGCCTCTGGTATGCCAGCGAGGGTGGCTTGCTGCGCCAGGACCATGGGGACGGGAAGCTGCATTTCGTGCCGGGTACACCGAAGGAGGAGATCATTGCCTTCGCCTTCGATTCGACGGGTTTCTGGCTGGCGACCTGGTCGGCGCTCGAGCATTACCGGTACGCTGACGGCCGCGCCGTGCGTGACGACAGCGTCAGCTTCAGTCACCAGAAATTCCATTCCGATGTGAGCGATTTGCAGGTCGATCGCCAAGACCGGTTGTGGGTGTTTGGCAACCCGGGTCTGTGGCAGTTCGATCGCCACTCGCGTCGCTTCAAGTCGTTCGGTCCTTCGCACGGCCTGCTCAACGCAAACTTCGACGGTGGAGCGACAGCGATGGCGCCCGGGGGCATGATATTTGGCGCCAGCGGTGTGGGTATCGTCGCGTTCCGACCGGAGCAACTGCTGAAGACCGAGGTGGCGGGATCGATACCGATTCTGACGCGGGCATATACCAGCGTGCAGCGCCACGGCAAGTCGTACGACATTGCCACCGACAGCAAGGGGGTGGAGCTGGGTTGGCGGGATCGCAACCTGCGTGTGGGCGTTCGCCTGTCTTCGTTCATCAATCCCGCCGCCAACCGTTACCGCTTCCGATTGAGCGGGCTGGACAGCGACTGGGTGGGTGCGGACAACCGTGGCGAACGGGATTTCGCGGGGCTGGGTGCCGGCAATTACCTGCTTGATGTGGAGGCGTCCGGTGCCGGTGGGCCATGGGTCAAGCTGGCCACGCCGATCAGTATCAACGTGCAGGCGCCGCCATGGGCACGGTGGTGGGCGTGGCTGCTTTACGTGTTGCTGGTGGCGGCGCTCGCCGGCGTGCTGCTGCATGGCTGGCGCCGACGGCTGGCGCAGCGCCACCAGGTGCAACTGGCCGAGCAGCATCGACAGATGGCCGAAGCCGCCAGCGCAGCCAAAACCCAGTTCCTGGCCACCCTCAGCCACGAGATCCGCACGCCGATGACCGGCGTGATGGGGATGGCCGAGCTGCTGCTGAGCACGCCGCTGAATCCGCTGCAGCACGACTACACGCGCGCCATGCAACGCTCCGGCGGGATGCTGCTCAAGCTGCTCAACGATGCGCTGGACCTGGCGCGCATCGAAGCCGGTCGACTGGAACTGGAGCCGGCGCCCTTCAATCCGCGCCAACTGCTGGAAGACGTCGCACAGCTGGAGCAGGGCCTGGCCCATGCCAAGGGCATCCGCTTCGTGCTGGAGCTGGCCGACGACCTGCCGGCGCAGGTCGTCGGCGACGCGGTGCGGATCAAGCAGGTGCTGCTGAACCTGGCCAACAACGCACTGAAGTTCACCGAGCAGGGGCACGTCGACTTGCGCGCCACGCGCACGGCCGACGGTTTGCTGTGCAGCGTCAGCGATACCGGGCCGGGCATTCCCGAGGCCAGCCAGGCGCGCCTGTTCCAGCGCTTCGAGCAGGCCGAGGGTCCGCAACGCCGCGCCGGCAGCGGCCTGGGCCTGGCGATCTGCCGCGAGCTGGTCGACATGATGGGCGGCAGCATCGAGCTGGAATCGCGCGTCGGCCACGGCAGCACGTTCCGCGTGCGGCTGCCGCTGGCCGAACCCGCGGCGGTCGACGCCTTGCCGATCGCGAACCAGGGCGGCAAGCATCGGCTGCTGCTGGTGGAGGACGACACCATCGTGGCGGCGGTGATCCGCGGCCTGCTCGAACGCGAGGGCCACAGCCTGGTGCACGTGGTCAACGGGCTGGCGGCGCTGGCCGAGCTGGCCCATGCGAGTTTCGATGCGGTGCTGCTGGACCTGGACCTGCCCGGCGTCGACGGTTTCCAGATCGCCCGGCTGATCCGCCAGCGCGAACCCGCCGGCGAGCGCCTGCCGATCATCGCGGTGACCGCCCGTTCCGGCGGCCGCGACGAGAAGCGTGCCCGCGAGGCGGGCATGGATGGCTTCCTGCGCAAGCCGGTCAGCGGCGAACAACTGGTCGCCGCGCTGGCGCGGATCATCGGTGTGCCGACAGCAACGCCGCTGGCCTGACAGCAAGGTGGGTCGTCGCAGGAGCCCGCTCGCGGGCGATGCTCCCGCCCCGATGCACAACGTAGATCAGAACAAAAGCATCGCCCGCGAGCAGGCTCCTACATGTCGAACTTGTGCAGTTCGAAGCCGCGTCGCTGGTATTCGCGCCAGCGTTCGCGCGAACCGTCGCGCGCGGCGGGGTCGGCGGCCACCACTTCAAGCACGCGCTGGCAGGGACGGTCGACGCAGCGGTCGCACAGGTTGATCAGCAAGGGGCGGTCGTCGGTGTCCACGCCGGGCGGCACGATCAGCACCGCGGTCTGCGCGTCGTCATCGTCGCCGGCCAGCTGGTGCGGAATCATCGCGTCGTCGTCGAAAGCCCACAGCAACTCGTCCAGCGCGTGGGCCTGTTCGTGGTCGCGGGTCAGGATCAGGGTCGGCTGCTGTGCCGCATACGCCTTCTTCGCCAGCTCGCACACCAGCAGCAGCGGCTGCTCGCGGAAACGCGGCTTGTCGATCAGGTAGAAGTCGGCGCGCATGGGTTCAAAGAGCGGGGAACGGGGAACGGGGAACGGCGGCCTTGCGGTCGAGTGGAAGTTTGTTGCAAATCCGAACGTCATGGATGCGGGCAAGCGCATCGGTTGCCCGCGCTCCGCATGTTCCCCGTTCCCTGCTTTTCATCACCCTCGATCCAAAAGCCACTGCGCCAGCAGCGTTACCGGGCGACCGGTGGCGAGGCCCTTGCGGCCTTCTTCCCACGCGGTGCCGGCAATGTCCAGGTGGGCCCAGCGCTGGCCGTCGGTGAAGCGCGACAGGAAGCAGCCGGCGGTGATCGCACCGGCGGTCTTGCCGCCGATGTTGGCGACGTCTGCGAAGCCGGACTCCAGTTGCGCCTGGTAGTCGTCCCACAGCGGCAGGCGCCAGGCGCGGTCCAGGGTTTCCTCGCCGGCGGCGAGCAGCTCGGCGGCGAGGTCGTCGTGCTTGCTCATCAGCCCGCTGGCGTGCTTGCCCAGGGCGACCACGCAGGCGCCGGTCAGGGTGGCCGCGTCGATGATGGTGTGCGGCTGGAACGTGCGCGCGGTCCAGGTCAGCGCGTCGCACAGGATCAGGCGTCCCTCGGCGTCGGTGTTGAGCACTTCGATGGTCAGGCCGGACAGGCTGGTCAGCACGTCGCTGGGGCGGTAGCTGTCGCCGTCGGGCATGTTCTCCACGCTGGGCACCACGCACACCAGGTTGAGCTTGAGGCCCATCTTCACCGCGGCCACGAATGCACCGAGCACGCCGGCGGCGCCGCCCATGTCGAACTTCATGTCCTCCATGCCCGGGCTGGGCTTGAGGTTGATGCCGCCGGAGTCGAAGGTGACGCCCTTGCCGACGAAGGCGTACGGCTTGTCGCCTTCGTTGCCGCCCTTGTATTCCAGTGCGATGAGTCGCGGCTTGTTGGCCGAGCCGCGTGCCACCGCGAGCAGCGAACCGAAGCCGAGCGTGGCCATCTCCATTTCGTCGAGCACCTTGCAGCTGACCTGGTCGTGCTGGTCGGCGAAGGCCTGTGCCTGCCCGGCGATGTATGCCGGGTTGCAGATGTTGGGCGGCAGGTTGGCCAGCTCGCGCGCGAAGCACACGCCTTCGGCGATGGCGGTGGCCTGGTCCAGCGATGCCTGTTCACCGGCGCCGCCGGCGAACACGATCGCTGCCAGTTCCGCTGGCTTCGCCTTGTCGCGCGGCTTGAACGTGGCGGTGTAGCGGTAGGCGGCGAAGTCGCTGGCCAACGCGGCCACGCGCACGCGCCAGCCGGCGTCGCGGCCCGGCACGTCCACCTCGGTCAGATACGACACCGCTTCGGTCACCGGCAGGCGGCCAAGTGCGCGGGCGGCTTCGTGGTTCACTTTCTGGAAGCGCGCGCCGTCGAACGATTTCTGCACGCCCAGGCCGACCACCAGCACGCGCTTCGCGCCGACGCCGGAGGGAGCGAACAGCACGCTGCTGCTGCCGGCCTTGCCGCCGATGTCGCCGCTCTCCAGCTGGCGCCTGATCAGTCCGCCGCTGGCACGATCCACCCGTTCGGCCGCGCTGCTGAGCACGCCCTGTTCGTACACGCCGACCATGATGCAGGCGCTGTCGACGGATTCGGGTGCGTGGGTGCCAAGGCTGAACTGGAGAGTCATCGGATGCGTTCCGGTGTGGGCCCGGCGACGGCCGGACAGGCTAGACTTGCGGTTTTCCGGCCATCGGGCCGAACCGGGCAAGTGCACAAGTTTATCGCATGCTGAGCATCCTCGACCGCTATTTCCTGCGCGAACTGGCACAAACCGTGGCTGCCACGGTGGTGGTGCTGCTGGTGGTCGTGGCGGGCAGCGCCTTCGCCAAGGTGCTGCAGCAGGTGGCGAACGGGAGCTTTCCGACCAGCGTGATGTTCCAGGTGCTGGGCTTGCGCACGCTGGATGGCCTGACCAATCTGATGCCGCTGGCCAGCTTCGTCGGCGTGCTGATGGGGCTGGGCCGGATGTACCGAGAGAGCGAGATGCACGTGCTGTCCTCGTCCGGCATGGGGCCGGCCGGCTTGTTGCGGCCGATGGCCATGCTGGGTGTGGTGCTGGTGCTGATCACCATGCTGGTTTCGCTCTGGCTCGGGCCGTGGGCCGTGCGCACCAGCGACGCCCTGGTCGCCGCGGCAAACCGTTCGGTGATTGCCGCGGGTCTGGATGCGGGGCGCTTCACCAGCCTGCCCGGCAAGGGCGGCATCATCTTCGTCGACAGCCTCAGCCGCGACGGCACCCGGCTGGGACGCACCTTCGTGGCGACGCAGCGC
>DATNGL010000255.1:0-6444 GCA_035605895.1 Rhodanobacter sp. | reverse complement strand
TCCGGATCGAGCGAGGTGCCGATCACCACGGTGGCATCTTCGCTGGCGAAGTCGTGGATGATCCGGCCGATCTCGTCGAACTCGCGCATGGTCAGGTTGGTGCCGGCCGTCACGTTGACCAGGATGCCGCAGGCGCCGTTGAGGTTGACGTCCTCCAGCAGCGGATTCTTGATCGCCGCCTCGGCCGCCGCCTGGGCACGATCATCGCCGCGGGCGGTGCCCGAGCCCATCATCGCCAGGCCCATTTCGGACATCACCGTGCGCACGTCGGCGAAGTCGACGTTGATCAGGCCGGGGGCGGTGATCAGGTCGGCGATGCCCTGCACGGCACCTTGCAGCACGTCGTTGGCGGCCTTGAACGCGTTCAGCAGCGTCACGTCGCGGCCGAGCACGCTCAGCAGCTTCTCGTTCGGTACGGTGATCAGCGAGTCGACGTGCTGCGACAGATCCTCGATGCCCTTCAGGGCGACCTGCATGCGCCGGCGACCCTCGAACGGGAACGGCTTGGTCACCACGGCCACGGTGAGGATGCCCTTTTCCTTGGCCAGCTGCGCCACCACCGGTGCCGCGCCGGTACCGGTGCCGCCGCCCATGCCGGCGGTGATGAACACCATGTCGGCACCTTCCAGCATTGCCTCGATCCGTTCGCGATCCTCCAGTGCGGCCTGTCGGCCCACCTCGGGGTTCGCGCCGGCGCCCAGGCCCTTGGTCACGTTGCCACCGAGTTGCAGGTGGGTGCGCGAGCCGCAGCTGTTCATCGCCTGCGCGTCGGTGTTGGCGACGACGAATTCCACGCCTTCGATGTTGGCATTCAACATGTGCGCCACGGCATTGCCGCCGCCGCCGCCCACGCCGATCACCTTGATGACTGCATTGGGTGCGAGTTTATCAATCAGTTCAAACATTTCCCGTCCTCCGTAGAGTTGTTGTCGTTTTAACCATGAGGGACGACTCCTGTCGGCTCATGGTGGTGGGTGGCTGTCCTTCCACCCGTGGCGACGCCTCCTGCGTCACCGGTGTCGTGTCGCTCAGAAATTTCGGGTCAGCCAGCCGCGCAGCTTGTCGACCATGCCGCCCATGCTGCCGCCAACAGGCCCGCCGGCACGCGCGCCACCAGCGCGCGAACCATGCAGCAACAAACCCACGCCGGTCGCATGCAGCGGACTGGAAACCACCTCGCCAAGGCCGTCGATCTGCTGCGGCACGCCGATGCGCACCATCTTGTGGAAGATCTCTTCGGCCAGCTCCAGCGCGCCTTCCATCTTCGAAGCACCGCCGGTCAGCACCACGCCGGCCGCGACCAGGCTCTCGTAGCCGGAGCGGCGCAACTGGTCCTGCACCATCTCGAAGATTTCCTCGTAGCGCGCCTGCACGCTCTGCGCCAGCGACTGCCGCGCGAGCCGGCGTGGTGGGCGGTCGCCCACGCTGGGTACCTGGATGGTTTCCTCGGCATGCGCCAGCCCGGTCTGCGCGCAGGCGTACTTGATCTTGATTTCCTCGGCGTGCGCGGTTGGCGTGTGCACGCCGTAGGCAATGTCGCTGGTGACCTGATCGCCGCCGACCGGCAGCGAGGCGGTGTAGCGGATCGAGCCCTGGGTGTAGATCGCGATGTCGGTGGTGCCGGCGCCGATGTCGACCAGGCACACGCCCAGTTCGCGCTCGTCGTCGGTCAGCACCGCCTTGGCGCTGGCCAGCGCCGACGGCACCAGCTCGTCCACGCTCAGGCCGCAGCGCTGGATGCACTTGGTGACGTTTTGCACCGCCGCCGCCGCACCGGTGACCAGGTGCACGTTCGCCTCAAGCCGCACGCCGCTCATGCCGATCGGGTGGCGAATGCCGTCCTGGCCGTCGATGCGATATTCCTGCGACTCCTTGTAGAGCACCTTTCGATCTGCCGGGATCGCCACCGCGCTGGCCGCTTCCAGCACCTGCTCAAGATCGCTGGCAGTGACTTCGCGGTCGCGGATCGCCGCGTTGCCGTGCGAGTTGCGGGTTTCCAGGTGGCTGCCGGAGATCGACGCATAGACCGAGCGAATGTCGCAACCGGCCATCAGCTCAGCCTCTTCCACCGCGCGCTGGATCGAGTGCACGGTCGATTCGATGTCGACCACCGAGCCGCGCTTCATGCCGCGCGAGACGTGGGTGCCGATGCCGATCACGGTGATCGGCTCGCCCGGCTCGTACTCGCCGACGATCGCCACCACCTTCGAAGTGCCGATATCCAGCCCGACCACCAGTTGCTTGTCGTTGCGCGTTTTCATGGCGAGATAGTCATGAGCGGGTTGAACCTCCAGCGTTGGCGCCGGCCGCCTCGGGCCAGCGCACGGCGAATCCGTTGGTGTACCGAAGATCGGCGTAGACAAAGCCGTCGGCATGGCCGGCCATCAGCTGCGGGTAGACGTCGAGGAAACGGTGCAGCCGGCGACCGGCCTGGTCGCGGTCGCCGATCACGATCTGCGCGCCGCTGGCGGTGCTGACGCTCCAGCTGCCACGCTCGGTCAACGCCACGCCGCTGATCTTCAGACGGGTACCGGCGAACGCCTTGCTCGCCTCGGCGTAGAAGCTGACCACCTCGGCCAGTCGCGCGTCGGGGCCGTGCAGGTCAGGCAATCCGGCCAGCTGCGCCGCACCGGGTGCCTCGAACACCAGGCCCTGCCGACTGATCAGCTGCTTGTCGTTCCAGCGGGCAAACGGCTGGCGCTCGTAGACGCGCAACTGCAGCGTATCCGGCCAGCGCTTGCGCGCCTCGACCGATTCCACCCATGGCAGTGCGGCGACCGCCTTCTGCACGGCGTCGAGATTCAGCGCGAAGAAGCCCTTGCCCAGCCGCGGCAACACCGCCGCACGGATCTCGGCGGCGCTGACGTGCTTGAATTCGGCCTGCACGGTCAGCCGGGTCACCGGCCAGCGATCCGCGGCAAACCAGCCACGCAGCAAGCCGACGATCGGCAACGCCACGAGGGCAATCGCCAAACACCAGGCCGCGAGGCGGACGACTCCCTTCATGTGCCCTCCCGCAGACTGGTTTCGAGCACGCGCCAGCACAGTTCCTGGTAATCGATCCCGGCTGCCGCGGCAGCTTTGGGCACCAGCGAATGCGAGGTCATGCCGGGTGCGGTGTTCACTTCCAGCAGCCAGTGGCGGCCATTGCGGTCGCGCATCACGTCGACGCGGCCCCAACCGGTGCAGCCCAGTGCGTCGAACGCGGCCAGCGACAGCGCCGCCAGCTCCTCTGCCGCCACGCCCTCGGAACCAGGGCACAGATATTGGGTGTCCTCGGCGATGTATTTGGCGTTGTAGTCGTAGAACGCGCCCTTCGGCACGATGTGGATGCTCGGCAGCACCTGACGACCGAGGATCGCCACGGTCAGCTCGTCGCCCTCGATCAGGGTTTCCATCAGCAGATCGCCCGGATACTGGGCGGCCAGATCGACCGCCGCGGCCAGATCCTCTTCGGCAAACACCCGCGTCACGCCGACGCTGGAGCCTTCGCACGCGGGCTTGACGATCAGCGGGAACCCGATCCGGCGCGCCGCGACATGCACAGCCTGCCCCGGACGCGATCCGGGGACGCCGCGCGGCAACGCGGCGAACGTCGGGGTCGACAAGCCAAGCGACTGCCACACCCGCTTGGAGCGCGTCTTGTCCATCGACAGCGCCGAACCGAGCACGCCCGAGCCCGTATATGGCACATGCAGCGACTCCAGCGCACCCTGCAGCACGCCGTCCTCGCCACCGCCATGCTGGCCGTGCAGGATGTTGAACACGCGTGCAAAGTGGCCCGCACGCAACGCATCGAGCAGGGCCGGGATGCCATCGATCGCGTGCGCATCGATGCCTCGCGCCTTGAGCGCGGCGAGCACATTGCGGCCGGAGTCCAGCGACACCTCGCGTTCGGCCGAGCTGCCGCCCATCACCACCGCGACGCGACCGAACTGCGCCGGATCGGTGATTTTGCTGGCGTACTTGCTGTTCACTTCGCTGTCCTCAGATGGCCGGCCTGCGCCAGCTCCAGTGCCGCCGCGCCGATGTCGCCGGCGCCCAGCAGCAACAAAAGATCGCCGTCACGCAGCAGGCTGGGCAGGCTGTCGCGGAATTCGCGCGGATGTTCGACCAGCACCGGATCGACCTTGCCGCGTGCGCGCACCGCGCGCGCCAGCGCACGGCCGTCGGCGCCGGCGATCGGCGCCTCGCCGGCCGGATACACGTCGGTCAGCACCAGCACGTCGGCCTCGGCCAGCACGTTGGCGAAGTCGTCCAGCAGGTCACGCGTGCGGCTGTAGCGGTGCGGCTGGAATCCGACCACCAGGCGCCGCTCCGGCCAGCCGCCACGCACCGCCGCGAAGACCGCCGCGATTTCGCGCGGGTGATGGCCGTAATCGTCGATCAGCAGCACCTTGCCCTGGTCGATGGCGATCTCGCCACGCCGGTGGAAGCGCCGGCCCACGCCCTGGAAACCCTTCAGCGCCTCGGCGATTGCCGCCGTCTCCACACCAAGCTGCCAGCCGATCGTGGCTGCGGCCAGCGCATTGAGCACGTTGTGCCTGCCGGGCAGGTTGAGGGTGACCGGGAAGGGCTGGCCGCCATCGGGCAGCAGCAGGTCGAAATGCATCTCGAAGCCTCGCTGGCGCAGGTTCATCGCGCGCACATCGGCGTCCGGGCTGTCGATGCCGTAGCGGATCACGCGGCGGTTGGTGGCCTTGGCCAGCGCCGCCACCTCGGGATCGTCCACGCACAGCACGGCCAGACCATAAAACGGCAAGCGATGCAGGAAATCGGCGAAGGCCTTCTTCACTTCCGCGAAGTCGCCGTGGTAGTTCTCCAGGTGGTCCGCGTCGATGTTGGTCACGGCGGCGATCACCGGCGACAACAGCAGGAACGAACCATCCGATTCGTCCGCCTCGGCCACCAGGTACTGACCGGTGCCGAGCCGCGCATTCGCACCGGCCGCATTGAGCTGGCCGCCGATCACGAAGGTCGGGTCGTAGCCTGCCTCGGCCAGCACGCTGGCGGTGAGGCTGGTGGTGGTGGTCTTGCCGTGCGTGCCGGCGATCGCCACGCCACGGCGGAAGCGCATCAGTTCGCCCAGCATCTCCGCACGCGGGATCACCGGGATGCGCGCGGCATGGGCGGCGACCAGTTCGGGGTTGTCCTGCCTGATGGCACTGGATGTCACGACCACGTCGACGCCGGCGATGTTTTCCGCGGCATGGCCGACGTGCACCCCGATGCCCAACCCCTGCAAACGTTGCACGGTGGACGAGCCGGCCCGGTCGGATCCGGATACCGCATAGCCCAGGTTGTGCAGCACCTCGGCGATGCCGCTCATGCCGACGCCGCCGATGCCGATGAAGTGCACCCGGCGGAACGTGCTCATCGGATCCTGCTGTGCGGAGAGCCGGTTCATGCCGCCACCTCCAGGCAGGCCTGCGCGATCACCTGCGCCGCGTCGGGCTTGGCCAGCGTGCGCGCCGCCTCGGCCATGGCCAGCAACTGGCGACGATCGCCCAGCAAGGCGGCCAGTCGCTGCGCCAGTATCTTTATGTCCAGATCGCTTTCCTGCTTCACTTCGGCGGCACCGACCGCGACGAAAACTTCCGCATTGCGGGTCTGGTGGTCGTCCACGGCATGCGGGAACGGCACCAGCAGCGCGCCCAGTCCCGCGGCCGACAACTCGGCCAGGGTCAGCGCACCGGCACGGCAGACCGCCAGGTCGGCCCAGCCGTAGATGGCCGCCATGTCATCGATGAATGCCGTCACCTGCGCCTCGACACCCGCCTCGGCATAAGCGGCGCGCGCCTCGTCCAGGCCGCGCGTACCGCATTGATGCAGCACCTCGGGGCGCTGGTCGGGATCG
Organism: Rhodanobacter sp.; assembly: GCA_035605895.1. Taxonomy (GTDB): domain Bacteria; phylum Pseudomonadota; class Gammaproteobacteria; order Xanthomonadales; family Rhodanobacteraceae; genus Rhodanobacter. The sequence goes on along the minus strand of DATNGL010000255.1, from coordinate 587 downwards.
AGCAAGGCCAGCGCCTGCGGCAGGGCAAGGTTCAGCGCACGCGCGCCGAGGCTGCCACCGAGCACCAGCAGGTGCGGCCTGCCGCGACGATCGGCCATGCGTTGTGCCGGTGCCGGCAGCGCCGCGATCGCTTCACGCACCGGATTGCCGACCCATTCCGCCTGCGGTAGCGCATCGGCGAAACCCGTCAGCACGCGGCGCGCCAGGCCGGCCAGCCGGCGATTGGTGAAGCCCGCCACGCGGTTCTGTTCGTGCACCAGCAGGGGCCGACGCAACAGCCAGCTGGCCATGCCGCCGGGGCCGGCCACGTAGCCACCCATCGACAGCACGCTGCGCGGCCTGACCTTGCGCAACACCGCCAGCGCCGCACACAGGGCACGCAGCAGCATCAGCGGTGCACGCAGGCGTGTGGCCAGCCCCTTGCCGCGCAAGCCACCGACCCGCACCGTATGCAGCTCGATCCGCTGCGCCGGCACGACCTGCGTCTCCATCCCGCCGACCGCACCCAGCCACGCCACCGGCACGCCCTGCGCGCGCAGGCACTCGGCCACGGCCAGGCCGGGAAAGATGTGGCCACCGGTCCCGCC
>DATNGL010000254.1:0-2340 GCA_035605895.1 Rhodanobacter sp. | reverse complement strand
GGCCGCTGGCCGAAGCCTTGCGCAGCATGGCGACGATGGCCGGCGGCGCCTCGCGGCCCTGCACCGGTACCGGCAGTATCTCGACGTCGGCCAGCGGCCAGCGCCGCGCCAGCACGCTCAGCACGTCGCGCACCGCCGCGCCGGTGGCCGAGGTGATCACGCCGATGCGCCGGGCAAACCGGGGCAGGGCGCGCTTGCGCGTTTGCTCGAACAGGCCTTCGGCATCCAGCCGCGCCTTCAGTTGCTCGAACTCGCGCTGCAGGGCGCCTTCGCCGGCCGGTTCCATGTACTCGGCGACCAGCTGGAATTCGCCGCGCGGCTCGTACAGCCCGACCTTGGCGCGCAGCAGTACCTGCATGCCATCGGCCGGACGAAAACGCAGCGTCGAGGCCTTCATCTTGAACATCGCGCAACGCACCTGCGCGGTGCTGTCCTTCAAGGTGAAGTACAGATGCCCGGAGGCCGGCTTGGCCACGTTGGAGAGCTCGCCCTCGATCCACACCTGCGGCAAGGCATCGCCCAGCAGGTCGCGCACCAGCCGGTTGAGCGAACTGGGAGTGAGCACATGCCGTGGCGCGGCGTCGTCGGATGGGTCTGGCATAGGGCCGGGAGCCTAGCATGACGGAATGGCCAAGTCTTGGAAAAACATCCGCTTGGAACACCAAGCGCATGAAAAGCCTGAGCTGGCGTCGCCAGCCATCAAGCTTCTTTGGATTCGCCCTGGTCGCGCTGTCGGCGCTGGCGCATGCGCCAGCCACGGATGCCCAGATTGAGCGCGAACCAGGCGCACAGCAAGGCGACTGGCCAACCGATCCAGGCCGGCCACAGGATTGCCACCACGGCTAGTGCCGCGAGCAACAGCGTGGCCAGGAACAGCGGCATGGTCGAGGTATCGCCAAGCACCCGCCGGTGGGTCAGCGCGGCACCCACGCTGTTGGCGATGCGCAACGCCCCGGCGGCAGCGCGGCCGGAACTGCCGCCGCCATGGCGCACGCGGGGCGGTCGCGCTTCGCTGCTGCGCACCTGCTCGCCGCGACGACCGGCGCGGCGGCGCGGCGCCAGCACGATCTCCGTGGCATTGGCCAGATCGCATTCGTACTGGGCGGCGAGCTGGCCGGCAAAGCCGGCATCCTCGATCGCCACGTCCAGCTCCTGGTTGCCCAGCCAGCTGGCGATATTGAGATTGGACGAGCCCACCCGCGCCCACTGTCCGTCCGCCACCGCGGTCTTGGCGTGCAGCATCGAGCCGTTCCATTCGAATACGCGAATGCCGGCCTTCAGCAGCGGCCGGTAGCCCGCGCGCGATATCCCCGCCACAGCCGGGATGTCGCTGCTGCCCGGGACAAGCAGGCGCACGTCGACGCCATCGCGGGCCGCCGCCACCAGTGCCTGCACGTAAGGTGCGATGCCCACGAAATAGGCGTCGGTGAGCCACAGCGTCTTGCGCGCCAGCGAGGCGATCAGCTGGTCGAGCCGGTACATGCCGGCGGTGGCGGGTTGGGTGGCGATCAGGCGCAGCGCTATGTCGCCCGCTGCGGTGGCCGATCCCGACGGGGATGAAAACTCGCGCAGCGCGGCGCCGGTCTCGCCCCAGCTTTGCGCGAATGCGGCTTCCAGCTCGCCGACCACCGGGCCGCGCAGCGCCACGCCGGTGTCGCGCCACGGCGGCACGTCGTGCGCCGGATCGCCCAGCCATTTTTCGCTGATGCATACGCCGGACAGGAAACCGGTGGTGCCGTCGACCACCAGCGACTTGCGATGGTCGCGGCTGAGCCAGCCGAATGGTTGTCCCAACTGCGGCGGGTTGAATACGCGCACCTCGCCGCCGGCCGCGCGCAATGGCGCCCAGAATCCGCTGCGCGACTGGCCGAGGCAGCCGACCCAGTCCGCCACCACCGCCACGAACACGCCGGCCTGCGCGCGTTCGACCAGCGCATCGCGAAACTCGCGACCGACGGCATCGTCGCGGATGATGTAATTCTCCAGCAGCACGCGCTGCCGGGCGCCGCGGATCGCCTCGAGCCATGCGGCATAGTTCGCGGCGGCGTCGATCAGCAGGTCCACCGCATTGCCGCTGAGCAGGGGTGCACCCGCGGCGCGGCTGAGCGCCTGCTGGGCCAGCAGGCGGCTGGGCGAGGATGACGGCAGCAACGGCGTAGGCATGCGAAGGAGTGTAGGCGATGGCCCGTCGATGCGCCGTCGTGGCGGCTTCTGGCATGATCGGGCGCATGCCCGCCAAGCCGCGCCATAGCGATACCGAAGCCTGCGCCAGCGATCTTGCCGATGCGCTCGGGCCGGATCTGCGCATCGCCGCACCGCTGGGCCTGGGCAAGCCGCATG
>DATNGL010000253.1:0-2760 GCA_035605895.1 Rhodanobacter sp. | reverse complement strand
GAGGGCAACGCGAGCTACGTGGAGACATTGAACAGGCTCTCAGCATAGCGGGAGCACGCACGCGACCGACGGCGGCATGGAACAGTTCCCGATCAGGCGCTCTTTATGCCCGACCCGGCGCCGCGGCGTATGTGCCTGAAGACGTACCCCTGTCGAAAGGCAGGGGGATTGCGGTCACCTACTTCGGCGGCGCCGGCGGCGAATCATCGTCAATAAGTGAGCAACAACCGATCCGCGACTTCGTGTGCCTCCAAGCTGCGCCCGTCCATCTGGAAGCGCTTAAGCATGGAACGGCCCAACGGAATGAAGATTTCCCGCTTGAACAACCCATCCGGGATGCTCACGTCGCAGATTTTGCGGCCCGAATACTTGCTGCCGTCGATACTCAGGGCGACATAGGCACCGCGCGCTTTGCACGCCGCGACGGACTGGAAGAGTCGTTCCAGCGAAAAACTCTGCGCACCGTACAGGATGGCTTGACTGTCCACGTATGGAGGATCGCAATAGACGAGATCGCCAGGACCCGCCGCCTGCATTGCATCCTGGAAATCCGCGTGGACGAAAGCCGTGCCTTGCGTCCGCACATTCCACGCATCCACGCGTCGGCCAAAACTGTCCGGCTCGATCGGTGCGTGCGCCCCGCAAGGTGTGGACATCCATCCGTCGGATTTGCGAAACCGCACTACGCCGCCGTAGCAGGCGCGGCACAGAAACAGCAGGTCCGCACCGTTGGGTGCCTGATTGTAGGAATCGAGCACACGGGCATAAGCGGCTTGCTTGCCGATCGAGTCGATCAGCGCATACCTCTGCTCATACCAGGTCTTCAGCGTGGCCGGGTCGGATCGCAAGGTCTGCCAGATTTCGATCAGCGGCGAGAACACGTCACTCGCAACCGCATGCTCCGGCGCGAGCACGCCAAGAACGCCGCCACTGCCGAGGAAGGGTTCATGGTAGGTGCCGAAGTGCTCGGGGAAGTACGCGATGATCTCGTGCGCCTGCTTCTGCTTGTTGCCGATCCACTTCAGAAGCTGGGTCTTGAACGGATCGACTCGCCTGCGGCGATCAAGGAGAGGCGCCGCATCGGCGGCGAAAAGTGAGGTCTGTTCCGTGAGCATCCTGCAAGTCTCCACGCACGCCACGGTTCATGCAATTCTGAATTTGAATATTCTACCTTGAAATATAGCGTCGCGCCATGACCAAGCGACGACTCACCTCCGTGCTGCGCGCCATTCGCCAGGAAGCTGGCTTGACCCAAGCTGCACTGGCCGACCGCCTGCATCAGAGCCAGTCGTATGTGAGCAAGTACGAGAGCGGCGAACAGCGCCTGGACCTGTTCGAAATCGAAGCCATCTGCGCGGCGGCCGGCGTCTCCCTGACGAATTTCGTGGAGCGCTACCTTGAAGGCTGAACCGCGTTTCCTGCGCCAGAGTAAGGAGTTCTGGGCTCATGTCCGCACGATCAGCCAGGAGATCGGTTACACAAACCGGCGCGACAAGACGATACTCGTGCCCACGCTGGATCAGATCCGCGAGGCATTCGCCGCGTTGTCCCTTTCGACGGCGCAAATCGAAGACGCACACGGTCGCCCGACAAAGTTCGGCGCCGCCTTGCTCGATTACTTCCAATGGCGCGCCAACACCTTGAACGGGCAAGTCCGCCGCAACCTCATGGACAAACAGCAGGCGAAACGCGAATTCGACCGCCTCAAGCGACAACTGAAACCGAACTGCCCGCTGCCAATGAACAAGCAGAAGGGCGACAAACGAACGCCGATGTACCTGACCGGCATCGTCAACATGTTGGTCGAGGCCACCATCGGCACGGCGCCTTGCGATTACGACCCACGCGGTCTGACCACGCTTACGCACGACAGGATGCCGCTGCGCACGCTGTCGCGCCGGGTCGACGGCTCCTTTCCCTCCGTGACGAACCCAGTCGCGATATGGGAGGTCAAGGAGTACTACTCCACCAAGACCTTCGGCAGCCGCGTGGCCGACGGCGTCTACGAAACCATGCTGGATGGTCTGGAGCTCGAGGAGCTCGAACACTCCACCGGGCGCAAGGTGCAGCACGTCCTGTTCGTGGACGATGAATACACCTGGTGGCAGTGCGGACGTTCCTATCTGTGCCGAATCCTCGACATGCTGCACATGGGTTACGTGGACGAAGTGATCTTCGGCCGCGAGGCGCTGGAGCGGTTGCCGGTCGTCGCGAAGAGTTGGCTGGCTGCGTGGAAGAGTGCGACCGGCGCCTAGCGGCCGGCCGTAGCGTAACTACTTCGGCAGCGCCGGTATCTGCCGCCCCAGTTGGCGCTGGCGGCGGACCTCCTCACGCAGCAGCTTGCGCTTCGCCTTGCGCTCGCGGCGGTCGTGCTGCCACAGGTAGATCGCCGGCGTCGAGAGCAGGGTCAGGAGCTGCGACACGAACAGGCCGCCCAGGATCGCGATGCCCAGCGGCTGGCGCATCTCCGAGCCCACGCCGAAACCCACCGCCAGCGGCAACGCCGCGCCCATCGCGACCAGGGTGGTCATGGTGATCGGGCGGAAGCGCACCAGCGCCGCCTCGCGGATCGCGGCGGGTGGGTCCATGCCATGCTCGCGCTCGGCAACCAGGGCGAAGTCCACCATCAGGATCGCGTTCTTCTTCACGATGCCGATCAGCATCAGCACCGCGATCACGCTCATCACGGTGAGCTGGGTATGCGTGAGCAGCATGGCGAGGAACGCGCCCATGCCGGCGGCGGGCAGGGTGGAGATGATC
>DATNGL010000252.1:0-7370 GCA_035605895.1 Rhodanobacter sp. | reverse complement strand
CCGAAGGGCGAGTAGCCGCGGCCGCGGGTGTTCGACTACGCTTAACACCCGATGGCGGCGCACACGTTCTCCTTCACGTCCGAGTCGGTCACCGAAGGCCATCCGGACAAGGTCGCCGACCAGATCTCGGACGCCGTGCTGGACGCAGTCATCGCCAAGGATCCGGCTGCGCACGTGGCCTGCGAGACCATGGTCAAGACCGGGGTCGCGATCGTCGCCGGCGAAATCACCACGAACGCATGGATCGACCTCGAGGCGATCACGCGCAAGGTGATCCTGGACATCGGCTACAACTCCAGCGACGTCGGTTTCGACGGCGCCACCTGCGGCGTGCTCAACCTGATCGGCAAGCAGTCGCCCGACATCAACCAGGGTGTGGTGCGCAGCCGTCCGGAAGACCAGGGCGCCGGCGACCAGGGCCTGATGTTCGGCTACGCCACCAACGAAACCAAGACCTTCATGCCGGCGGCGATCCACTTTTCGCATCGCCTGGTCGAGCAGCAGGCCAAGGTGCGCAAGGCGAAGAAGTCGCCGCTGCCGTGGCTGCGCCCGGATGCCAAGAGCCAGGTCACCCTGCGCTACGAGAACGGCATCGCCACCGCGATCGACGCCGTGGTGCTGTCGACCCAGCACGATCCTGGCGTGAAGCAGAAAGACCTGATCGAGGCCGTGCGCGAGCTGATCCTCAAGCCGGTGCTGCCCGCGAAATGGCTGCACAAGGGCACCAAGTTCCACATCAATCCGACCGGCAAGTTCGAGATCGGTGGCCCGGTGGGCGACTGCGGCCTGACCGGCCGCAAGATCATCGTTGACACCTACGGCGGCTGGGCCCGTCACGGCGGCGGTGCGTTCTCGGGCAAGGATCCGTCCAAGGTCGACCGTTCGGCCGCCTACGCCGCGCGCTACGTGGCCAAGAACATCGTGGCCGCCGGCATTGCCGACCGCTGCGAAGTGCAGGTGAGCTACGCCATCGGCGTCGCCCACCCGACCTCGATCTCGGTCACCACCTTCGGCACCGGCAAGATCAGCGACGACAAGATCGAGAAGCTGATCCGCAAGCACTTCGACCTGCGCCCGTACGGCATCCTGCAGATGCTGGATCTCATCCATCCGATGTACCAGCAGACCGCCAGCTACGGCCACTTCGGTCGCACCCCGCACCAGATGAAGGACGCCAGCGGCAAGGCCTTCACCGCGTTCTCGTGGGAAAAGACCGACCGCGCCGAGGCGCTGCGCAAGGATGCGAAGCTGAAGTAAGTCCCCATCGCATACGGAAAACGAACGGGCCGCCCTGTGCGGCCCGTTTCTGTTTCAGTCCAACCGCTTTCCCGAAGTGCGATACCGTCACCGGCTTGCCGCGCGCCCGCTTGCAGCCCTCGGCGAAGGTGATTCCGCTTCACCCGGCACAGGGCCTGCATTGAGCCGCACACTCGGCGAGGCCGCCGTGGCGGCGAGCTGCTTCGCTGAGCAGCGCGGGCATGGTTCTGGCAGACCCGGACAAGGCCGGCCGCGAATACGCTCAGGGTGCCTTGTTGTCCGGAGCCTGATGCCGCGCCGCCATCAGCACGTGAGACTTGTGCTTGCTCTTGTGGCGTGCGAGTTGCGTGGCGGCATGTCGGTGCGGCACATGGCGGCGACGGAGGCAGCTGGCGCCGCGACGAGGCGTGCAGGAGGCACGGGCAATCGCGACGTGGTGGCCGCGCAGATGGCGACGGTGGTGTGCGGGCACCGGCACGGACCCTGCCTCGGCACTGCTGATCGGGGAAAGCGCCGCCAATACCTGACGGGCCATGCTGGAATGGGGATCCGCGGCGCGGGCCACCACGATCGCTGGTGTCGGGCGGTGATCGAACCCATCGTCCAGCAGGCGTGCCATCACCTTGTCGCGTGCCGCGGCGGTTCGGCCGCCCATGACCACGCCGAACAGGCGATGGCCGTCGCGCACCGCGGTCGAGGCGAGATTGAAACCGGAGGCGTCGGTGAAGCCGGTCTTGAGGCCATCCATGCCCGGAAAATGATCCATCAGGTGATTGTGGCCGCGCACCAGGCGCCCGCGAAAGACGAACTCCCTGGTCGCAAAGTAGTGTGTGTCGTTCGGGAAGTCGCGATAGAGCGCCACCGCCAGCGTCGCCATGTCGCGCGCCGTCGTCGTGTTGTCCGGGTCCGGCAGGCCGGAGGCGTTGTCGAAATGCGTGCGCTGCATGCCCAGGCGCGCAGCCTGGGCGTTCATCAGGTCGGCGAAGTGCTGTTCGGTGCCGCCCAGTCCTTCCGCCACCACCGTCGCGGCATCGTTGGCCGACTTGGTCACCATGCCGAGGATGCAATCCTTCACGCTGATGGTCTGGCCGCGACGCAGGCCAAGCTTGGTCGGCGCCTTCGCCGCCGCCCAGGCCGTGACCGGCAACTTCTGATCGAGTTTCAGCTTGCCGTCGTGCAGCGCCTGCAGGGTGAGGTAGAGCGTCATCATCTTGGCCAGCGAGGCCGGGTAGTTCTGCTGATCGGGATTGACCGCATCCAGCACCTGGCCGGTGGCCGGGTCGACGACGATGGCGGCATAACCGGCATGAACCACGCCGGCAAGGCTGCCGAGGCAGCATGCGAGCGCGGCCAGCAACACACCTCGAAACTGCCGCCGCAACTGCGCTGGCTTGATGGACTTGATTGCCAACCCCTGCTCCTCACCATGTTCGATCGCGACGTCACTGCGCGTGGCGCCGACCATAGTGCATGGCGAGCGCAATTTCCATAGATAACGCACGAAATTCGTCGTCCAAACATATGTTTTCCAAACGTTAAGCAGCAGGCCGGGCGACGCGTGCTGGCGCCTCGACGCATCGCTCCGCACATGCTCGGGCGTGCGCTTCCCGGTGCAGGCCGCGTCCCCGGGGCGCACGGAGATCCGTTCCCGCGGGTGGAGATTGTCACGGCAGGAACGCTCGCCGGCGGGCTTGCCGGAGGATGCCAGCCGCTACAATGGGCGGATGTCCCTCATCCAACTGCAACGCGTCGACTTCAGCATCGGCGGCCCGCTCCTGCTCGAACACGTCGATCTGTCGGTCGAGGCGAACGAGCGTGTCTGCATCGTCGGTCGCAACGGCGAAGGCAAATCCACCCTGATGAAGCTGATCGCCGGCGAGCTGCAGGCCGACGACGGCGAGGTGCGCATCCAGAACGGCATCGTGGTGGCGCGGATGGCGCAGGAGGTGCCGCACGGCACCGCCGGCAGCGTGTTCGACGTGGTCGCCGAGGGGCTGGGCGATCTCGGCCACCTGCTGGCGCGTTATCACCATCTGATTGCAGAAGGCGACTTCGACGCGCTCGGTGACGTGCAGCACCAGATCGAGGCGCAGCACGGCTGGGACCTGGATCGCCGCGTCAGCGACGTGCTGGCCCAGCTGGAACTGCCCGGCGACACCGACTTCGCCGCGCTGTCCGGCGGCATGAAGCGCCGCGTGCTGCTGGCCCAGGCACTGGTGCGCAAGCCCGACGTGCTGTTGCTGGACGAGCCGACCAACCATCTCGACATCGAGGCGATCGGCTGGCTGGAAACCTTCCTCAAGCAGTTCGCCGGCAGCATCCTGTTCGTCACCCATGACCGCAGCTTCCTGCGCGCACTGGCCACCCGCATCGTCGAGATCGATCGCGGCGCGCTCACCGACTGGCCCGGCGACTACGACAACTACCTGCGTCGCCGCGAAGAGCGCCTGCACGCCGAGTCTCAAGCGAATGCGTTGTTCGACAAGAAGCTGGCGCAGGAAGAAGTGTGGATCAGCCAGGGCATCAAGGCCCGGCGCACCCGCAACGAGGGCCGCGTGCGCGCGCTGAAGGCGCTGCGCGTGGAGCGTGCCGAGCGGCGCAACCTGGGCGGCAACGTCAGGATGAATGCGGCCAATGCGCAGGCCTCGGGCAAGAAGGTGATCGACCTCAGGCACGTGCACCAGGCCTACGACGGCCGCGTGCTGATCGACGACCTCACGACCACCATCCTGCGTGGCGACCGCATCGGCATCATCGGCCCGAACGGCGCCGGCAAGAGCACCCTGCTGAAGATCATGCTGGGCGAGCTGACTCCGCTGCGCGGCACGGCCGAGTTGGGCACCGGCATCCAGATCGCCTACTTCGACCAGCACCGACTGCAGCTCAACGACCAGCTCAACGCGCTGGACAACGTGGCCGAGGGCCGCGAGTTCATCGAACTCAACGGCCAGCGCAAGCACATCATCGGCTACCTGCAGGACTTCCTGTTCTCGCCCGACCGCGCACGCGCGCCGATCACCCGCCTGTCCGGCGGCGAGCGCAACCGCCTGCTGCTGGCCAAGCTGTTCGCGCAACCGTCCAACCTGCTGGTGATGGATGAGCCGACCAACGACCTCGACGTGGAAACCCTCGAACTGCTGGAAGAACTGCTGACCGACTACCAGGGCACCCTGCTGCTGGTTTCGCACGATCGCGCCTTCCTCGACAACGTGGTGTCCAGCACCCTGGTACTGGAAGGCGAGGGCCAGATCGGCGAGTACGTGGGCGGCTACAGCGACTGGCTGCGCCAGCGGCGCACCGCACGCACACCGGCGACGACCGGAAAACCCGCCGCGCCGGCGCCTGCCCCGCCAGCCGTACCGAAGCGCAAACGCAGCTTCAAGCAACAGCATGAACTGGAGCAGTTGCCGAAGCGCATCGAACAGCTGGAGAACGAGATCGCCGCGAAGGGCGAGGCGATGAACGACCCCGCGTTCTTCAAGCAGGACAGCGCGGCGATCGCCCGGGCCGGCGACGCCGTGGCGAAACTGCAGTCCGAGCTGGACGCCGCCTACGCCCGCTGGAGCGAGCTGGACGGCTGAAGCACGACGCGCCCGCGGATCGACGGCGTATCATCCGCCCACCACCCCGCGCGGAAATCGCCATGTACACGCTCTACTACAGCCCCGGCTCGGCCAGCATGCTGGTGCACCTTGCCCTGCTCGAGATTGGCGCACCGCATGTGCTGGAGCACGTCGATCTCGACGCCGGCCAGCAGCGCAGCGCGGCCTACCTGGCACTGAACCCGAACGGCGTGGTGCCGACCCTGCTCGTCGATGGCGTGCCGCATGGCGAAGCCGCCGCGCTGGCCATGCTGCTCGCCGAGCGGCATCCCGACGCAGCGCTCGCTCCGCCACCCGGCAGTGCGCAACGTGCCGACTACCTGCAATGGATGCTGTACCTGGCCAATTCGCTGCAGCCGCGCTTCCGCGCGTGGTTCTATCCGGGCGATCACCTGCCGAGTGCCGCCGACAGCATCAAGGAAGCGGCGCGCATCGGCATCGAGGCCTGCTGGACGCGCATCAACACGCACCTGGCCACCCATGGACCTTACCTGCTTGGCGACAGCTTCGGCGTGGTCGATCTGTACGCGCTGATGCTGATGCGCTGGTCGCGCAACATGCCGCGGCCGGCCACCAGCTGGCCGCATCTGGCCGAGTTCGCCACGCGGCTGAAGGCACGTCCGTCGTGGAAGCAATTGTGCGACAGCGAAGGACTGACCGAGTGGGCCTGAGCCCATGAGCGATTCGCCCGATGCCGATGCCTGGGCCGTCTATCTGATCGAATGCGCCGACGGCCGCGTCTACACCGGCATCGCGCGCGACCCCGAACAACGCTACGCCAAACACCTCGCTGGCAAAGGCGCCCGCTTCACCCGCTCCAACCCGCCGCGGCAGATGCTGGGCTGGGTCTGGGTTGCCGGCCACAGCGAAGCGCTGCGACTGGAGATCGCCTGGAAGCGGTTGCCGCGCGACCAGCGCATCACCGCACTGCGAGCGGGGATCCGGGAAATGAAGGTGCGCGAGCCGGGGCAGGAAACGCGGGCGTAGACGACGGCCTTGCTTCTCTCTCAGGCTTTGTCGACGATGTCCGAATAGCGCTTCAGATGATCGATGAACGCCCGCAGTTTCGGCGTCATCTGATGGCGGCCGGGGTAGTAGAGAAACATGCCCGGCGTCATCGGCGCGAACGGCTCCAGCACGCGTACGAGCTTGCCGGCCTCCACCGGCCCGGCCGTGATCGGCTCCGGTACCTGCGCCAGCCCCGCTCCTTCGACGGCTGCGCCGAGCATGGCAGAGAAATCGTGGACAATCAGCGATCCGGCCACGACCGCCTCGATCGGCCTGCTGTCGCCGGCCTCGTTGTCGCTGACAAAGGACCATGGCGCGATCGACCCGTTCGAGCGGCGAATACGGATGCAGGCATGCTGACGCAGATCGTCGATGTGCTCGGGCCTGCCCTTGCGACGCAGATAGTCGGGGCTGCCGACGACCGCGAGTGGAAACGACGGCGTCAGTCGCACCGCGACCATGTCCGCCTCGACGAATTGGCCGAGCCGGATGCCGGCGTCAAATCCGCCGGCCGCAAGATCGAGCAGCTCCGGGCTTGCGGCAATCTCCACCTCGACGTCGGGATAGGCCCGGCAGAACGAGGCGATCAGCGGCTCCAGCAGGATCGGCACCACCGCCGGCGGCACCGTGAGGCGCAACAGCCCGGCAGGCCGCTGCCCGAGATCGCGCGCAACCTCGCTTGCCGCAACCAGTTCCTCGAAGGCAGGCTTCGCGCGCGAAAGAAACCGCTCGCCAGCCTCGGTCAGGCCGACGCTGCGCGTCGTGCGCACAAAGAGCGTGGCACCGACGCGTGCCTCGAGTACGCGTACCGCCTGGCTCATCGCCGATGGGGTCACCCCGAGTTCTGCCGCCGCCTTGCGAAAGCTGCGATGCCGGGCAACGCTGAGGAATGCCTCGACGCCGTCGAGCGCGCCCTGCCTCACTGTGAAGTTCTGCTTCATGCCTCATCCACATTGTCGCGAATAGTCCCACGCCGGAAGCGGTTGTACATTTTTCCCCGCGGCGCTCGAGGCCGCGTCAACCCCACTTGCCAGGAGACCACATGTCACCGGCCAGCATCTTCCTGTTACACCTCGTTCTCGGTTACCTCGCGTGGCTGCTTTGCTTCGGCGCGTACATCTGGCCCAGGCTCAGGTCGATGGATCGGGTCGAGGCGCAGCGTGCGATCGCCACGCTGCACAGTTTCCGCTTCTTCGGGCTGGTCTTCATCCTTCCGGGCATGATCGGCCCGAACCTGCCATCCGGCTTCGCGACGTTCGCGGCCTACGGCGACCTCGCCACCGGGATACTGGCCATGCTGGCGCTGCTTGCGGTGAGAAAGCGCGCGCTCTTCCGGCCGCTTGTCCTTGCCTACAGTCTCGTGGGCATCGCCGACCTCGTCGTCGATTACTACCACGGCATCCGGCTGGGCCTTCCCGAGCTGGCCGGCCAGCTGGGTGCGGCCTACGCGATCCCGATCATTTATGTTCCTTTGCTCATGATCACGCACTTCGCCGCGTTCTA
>DATNGL010000251.1:0-3880 GCA_035605895.1 Rhodanobacter sp. | reverse complement strand
ACCAGGCGGCCTTCGGCGAGGATGAAAATGTTGTTGCCCTCGGGGAAGGTGTACATGTCCACCTGCGGCTTGATGTTGGTCTTGCTGGCATTGGAAGAGTTCAGCCGGTCCATCTGGATCTCGTTATCGAAGTGGCCGATGTTGCACACGATGGCCTGGTCCTTCATCTTGCGCATGTGCTCCAGCGTGATGATCTCGCAGTTACCCGTGCAGGTTACGTAGATGTCGCCGCGGCCAAGGGTCGATTCGACCGTGTTGACCTCGAAGCCTTCCATCGCCGCCTGCAGCGCGTTGATCGGGTCGATCTCGGTGACCACCACGCGCGAGCCGTAGGCACGCAACGAATGCGCGCAGCCCTTGCCGACGTCACCGTAGCCGCAGACCACCGACACCTTGCCGGCCAGCATCACGTCCATCGCGCGTTTCAGGCCGTCGGCCAGCGATTCGCGGCAGCCGTACAGGTTGTCGAACTTGCTCTTGGTGACCGAGTCGTTGACATTGATCGCGGGGATCAGCAGCGACTTCGCCTCGGCCAGCTGGTACAGCCGGTGCACGCCGGTGGTGGTCTCCTCGGAGACGCCCTTCCAGTCCTTCACCACGGTGTGCCAGTAACCCGGGCGCTCGCTGTGCACGCGCTTGAGCAGGTTCTTGATCACCTGTTCCTCATGCGAGGAAGCCTTCTCGTCGACCCACTTGGAACCGTTCTCCAGCTCGTAGCCCTTGTGGATCAGCAGCGTCACGTCGCCGCCGTCGTCGACCACCAGCTGCGGGCCGAGGAAACCGCCCTTGCCGTCGGGGAAGGACAGCGCGTCCAGCGTGCAGTCCCAATACTCTTCCAGCGTCTCGCCCTTCCAGGCGAACACCGGCGTGCCGGTGGCGGCGATCGCGGCGGCGGCGTGGTCCTGCGTGCTGAAGATATTGCACGAAGCCCAGCGCACGTCGGCGCCGATGTCCTTCAGCGTCTCGATCAGCACGGCGGTCTGGATCGTCATGTGCAGCGAGCCGGTCACGCGCACGCCCTTGAGCGGGGCCGCCGGCGCGTACTGGCGGCGGATCGACATCAGGCCGGGCATCTCGTGCTCGGCAATGTCCAGTTCCTTGCGGCCGAACTCGGCCAGCGAGATGTCGCGGATCTTGTAGTCGTGGGCGTTTTCTTTCAATGCAGCGTTCATCGGGTATCTCCGGTTAGTGCGAGGCTCTTTTTGAAGTGTCCGGCCGGATGGCCGGTCTTTCTTCGCGAAGGGACTCGCGTCGCCCTTTCGATGAGTCCGGCCAAGGAGGGCCGGTCTTTTGCGAAGGGACTCGCGTGAGAGCGCCGTTGTGGAACGTGCCGCGCCGAGCCTGGCCGGTTTTCCGACGACGGAGATTCCGTGTCGTGAACGGTCGCAGCGCCCCTCGGCGGGCAGTACAAGGACGCCATTGTAGCGGCAGACATAAGCTTATGCCTGCTTGCGTGATGCCTAGGTTGTCCCGATTCGGTACGCTGGAGGCTTGGCCTGCATGGGAGTGCCCGGGTGGAAGCAAACCGCGAGTCCGAATTCCTGCCGCACGACGGCCCGCTGCGCGAGGACGTCGGGCGGCTCGGCGCGATGGTTGGCCGGATGTTGGCCGAGCAAGGTGGCGCAGCTTTCTTCGAACGGGTCGAGCAGGTGCGCACCGCGGCAATCCGGCGCCGTCGCGAGGGTGCTTCGGTGGCGGAACTGGCCGAGTCGCTGGCCGGTCTCGATGCCGTCGATGCCGAATCATTGGCTCGCGCTTTCGCCACCTATTTCCAGGCGGTCAACACGGCCGAACGGGTGCATCGCATCCGTCGCCGTCGCGACTATCAGCGTGAAGGCAGCGCACCACAGCCGGAGTCGCTGCTCGATGTGCTGGGGCAGTTGAAGGCGCAGGGAGTCGGTGCCGACGAGTTGCTGGGCTGGCTGGATCGGGTGTGGATCGAGCCGGTGTTCACCGCCCATCCGACCGAGGCCGTGCGCCGCTCCCTGCTGGAAAAGGAGCAGGCGATCGTGCGCTCGCTGGTCGACGGCTTCGATCGCGACCGCACGCCGCAGGAGCGCAAGGAGGACGACGACCGCATCTACATGGCGCTGTCCGCCGGCTGGCAGACCGCCGAGGCCTCGCCGATACGCCCCACCGTGCAGGATGAGCACCATCACGTGGGCTTCTACCTGGCCAACCCGCTGTATCGGGTCGTGCCAGCGCTGTACGAAGCGCTGGCCGAAGCGCTGCAGGCCGTGTACGGCGTCGCGGCAAGGCTGCCGAAGCTGCTGGGCTTCGCCACCTGGGTCGGCGGCGACATGGACGGCAACCCGAATGTGGGCGCCGACACCATCGCCGCCAGCCTGACGACCCAGCGCGCGCAGGTGATCGAGCGTTATCTGGCCGACATGGCTGCGCTGGCCCGCCTGCTCAGCCAGACCGACAGCCGTGTCGCGGTTGCGCCGGCGTTGCAGCAACGGCTGGCCGAGTACCGCGAGCGCTTTCCGGAGGCCGCCGCAGGCATCCGTCCGCGCCATGCGGACATGCCGTATCGCTGTCTGCTCACGTTGATCGGCGCGCGCCTGGGGGCGAGCCCGGGTGACGATCACGCCAGGGGTTATGCGTCCACCGCCGAATTGCTGGCCGACCTGCAACTGATTGCCGACAGCCTGGTCGGCCACCATGGCCTGCACGCAGGCGCCTACGCCGTCCAGCGCCTGATCCGTCGCGTGTCCACCTTCGGCCTGCACCTGGCCAGGCTCGATGTGCGCCAGGACTCGCGCGTGCACGACGATGCCCTGGCGGCCCTGTTCGGTGACGCGGATTGGAGCGGGCGCTCCGCCGATCAGCGCACGCAGCAACTGCGCGACCATGCCAGCGGCAATGCGCGCTTCGCGATCAGCCATGCCGAGGTGGTGACTTCGCTGTACGACGTGTTCGCCACCCTCGGCGATACCCGTCGCCGCTACGGCAGCGAAGCGGTCGGCCTGTACATCATCAGCATGGCGCGCAGCGCGGCCGACGTGCTGGCGGTGCTGGCGCTGGCCCGCTACGGCGGCCTGGTCGAGGGTGGCAGCGTGCCGCTCAACATCGCGCCGCTGTTCGAAACCGTCGACGACCTGAAGAATGCGCCGGCCACCCTGCGGGCGCTGCTCGACGACCCGGTCTACCGTCGCCACCTTGAGGCGCGCAACGACCAGCAGTGGGTGATGCTCGGCTATTCCGACAGCGGCAAGGATGGTGGCACGCTGGCCTCGCGCTGGGGCCTGCAGCGGGCCCAGGTCGAACTGCTGGAGGTGGCGAAGCAGGCCGGCATCGAGCTGGCCTTCTTCCATGGCCGCGGCGGTTCGGCCAGTCGTGGCGGCGTGCGCATCGCGCCGGCGCTGATGTCCTCGCCGCGCGGTTCGGTCGCCGGCGTGCTGCGGGTGACCGAGCAGGGCGAGGTGATCCACCGCAAGTACGGCATCCGCGCGCTGGCGCTGCGCAATCTGGAGCAGACCGTCGGCGCGGTGCTGCGCGCCTCGCTGCGCCCGCGCGAAGACGAGCCGCGCGAGGCGCGCTGGCGCGCGCAGATGGATCGCCTGTCGGCGGGCAGCCGTGCGGGCTATCGCGCCTTCGTCGACCATCCGCATTTCGTCGACTACTTCCGCAGCGCCACGCCGATCGACGTGATCGAGCGGATGACCCTGGGCTCGCGCCCGGCCAGCCGGCGCAGCATGCGCGGTGTGCAGGACCTGCGTGCGATCCCGTGGGTGTTCGCCTGGACCCAGTGCCGCTCGATCCTGCCCGGCTGGTACGGCCTCGGCAGTGCGCTGGAACAGGGCGTGCGCGAGTTCGGCCAGGCGTCGATGGCCGCGATGGCCAACGACTGGCCGTTCTTCAGCAACATGCTGGACGA
>DATNGL010000250.1:0-6894 GCA_035605895.1 Rhodanobacter sp. | reverse complement strand
CCTGACCCTGCTGCCGCTGGCGCTGGCGCTCGGCCAGGGCTCGCAGATGCAGCAGCCGCTGGCGGTGGCGATCATCTCCGGCATGTTGCTGCAGTTGCCGCTGGTGCTGCTGGTGATGCCGGTGCTGTACGCGCTGCTGCGTCGTCGCGGCAAGCCGGCGGCGAGTCAACGTTCAACCGGACCTGCACTGCCAGGCTGATCTTCCCTGCTCTCCCTTCAAGGTAGCTGCCATGAAAAAACTGCTCTGTTCCCTCCTGCCAGCCTCGCTGTTGTTGCTGGCCATCCCCGTGGCCGGCCACGCCGCCGCGCCGGCCGCTGCACCGCGCCTGCTGTCGACCCTGCCGCTGGGCGGCGCGGGCGGCTGGGACTACCTCAGCTTCGACGCGCCGCATCGGCGCCTGTTTGTCAGCCACGGCGATCGCGTGCTGGTGATCGCTGTCGATCAGCACAAGCAGATCGGCACCATCATGAATACCCCCGGTGTCCACGGCATCGCGCTGGCTCCCGACCTCGGGCGCGGCTTCATCAGCAACGGCAAGGGCGCTTCGGTCACCGAGTTCGACCTGAATACGCTGAAGACGGTGGCGACCATCGCAGGCACCGGCCAGAATCCCGATGCGATCGTCTACGACCGTCCCTCGCATCACGTGCTGACCTTCAACGGTCACAGCGACAACGCCAGCGTGATCGATCCGGCCAGGGGCACGGTGATCGCCACGATCGCGCTGCCCGGCAAGCCCGAATTCGCGGTCTCCGATGGCGCCGGCCACATCTACGACAACATCGAGGACAAATCCGAACTGGTCGAGATCGACACGGCCAGCAACAAGGTGACCCACGTGTGGTCGCTGGCCCCCTGCCAGTCACCCAGCGGCCTGGCCATGGATGTTCGTCATCACCGGCTGTTCTCGGTCTGCGACAACCAGCTGATGGCCGTCACCGATGCGCTCGATGGTCATCAGGTCGCCAGCGTGCCGATCGGCGAGGGCCCCGACGCGGTGCTGTTCGACGACGCCGACGCGACGATCTACAGCTCCAACGGCGAAAGCGGCACCGTCACCGCGGTACATCAGGACGATGCGGACCATTACCGCGTCAGCGCCACCATCCCCACCCAGGTCAGCGCCCGCACCGAGGCACTGGACCCGAAGCTGCATCGGCTTTACCTCTCCGCGGCGCGCTTCGGCACCACCCGCCTGCCGAATGGCCGGCATACGATCGAGCCGGGCAGCTTCAGTGTGCTCACGGTGGGTCGCCCCTGATGAGCGCGACCACTGCTCAGGCTGACTGATCCCGGTCAATGCAGGTAACCCATGCAACCTCACTCACGCCACCGTGAGATGGGGCCATGGTCTGGCAAGCCGTGCCTATGCTGCCGGATGATCGAGCGAGGTCGAAACCATCCCGGCACTCGCTCGCGTCGACAGCAGCCTGCTGCACCATTGCGCGGCGGCGGTCGCGACCGTTACCGCATTCATCCCATGCGTATCCAGCGCGGCGTTGGCACCACCATAGGGCGCGTACTTGGCTGGATCGGTGACCGAGAACAGCCCCAGCGTGGGCGTACCACTGGCGGTGGCCAGATGCATGACGCCGCAGTCGGCGCTGATGACGCCATCCATGCAAGCCATCATCGCGGCCATCCGGCGCAGGTTGCGCGAATAGAACGGGGGCAACCGCGAGCCCAGCTGCGAGCGCCCATGCGCCGCCAGCAGGTCGACCAGGCGCACCT
Source organism: Rhodanobacter sp. (assembly GCA_035605895.1). Classification (GTDB taxonomy): domain Bacteria; phylum Pseudomonadota; class Gammaproteobacteria; order Xanthomonadales; family Rhodanobacteraceae; genus Rhodanobacter. The sequence goes on along the minus strand of DATNGL010000250.1, from coordinate 5,162 downwards.
GCGGGCACAGCGACTGGAAGGTCTCCACGAAGCTCCGCCACCAGTCGTCGCTGTAGCACTTGGCACCCGTCGCGTTGGGGAATATCGCCACGGTCGCGCCGCACTGTTCACGCACGCCACCGCAGAGCGTTGCCATGACGCTGGACGCTGCTCGCCTTTCCTCGAGCGTCAGATCGAGATTGAGCAGCGGATAATCCGGCTGCTTCGCCACCCCGCAAGCCTGACGCAGCAAAAACACGCTGCGATGCGCCAGGTGATCGGGCCACGCCAGGGCATGCCACGCCGATGCGGGATTCAGTTTCGGGTCGGGAAATCCCAGCTTGTACTTGGCCTGCGCCAGGGCCAGCGCGATGCGCCCGGACTGGGACCCGTTGCAGGCATCGATGGCGAGGTCGTAGCGACCTCGCCTCAAGGCGCGCAGCACGCCTGCCGACAGCCACAGATGCCGCGCGATCTTCGGTGGCAACACGAACACGGTGTGGACGCTGAAACGACTTGCATACAGGCATTCGGTTGCGTGGCTTCCCAGTATGTCGATCTCGGCGCCCGGATAAAGCGCCTCGATTTCCGCAATCAGCGGACTGACCAGCACGCTGTTGCCCAGCCGGTGGTTTGGCCGACACACCAGTACCCGGTGAATGCCGGCTTTCGGCAACCCACCCGGTTCGCACAGTGAACGACCGACCCGACGGAACATCCGGCGCAGGACCGAGGCGGCCCACGCACGCCCCCGCGCATCCCATGAAGCCGGGCGTCTTCGGGAGCCGGCGGCCGGGACTGGCAGCGCAACGAGAGAACGGGTGGTATGGCGTACGGTCATGGCGAGAGCATGAAGCGCCTGGCTTTCAGCACGCTTATTGACCCGTGAGAATCAGGTTAATCGGTCGGCAGCAAGCACCCCGGGCTCATCACCTGATGACTGATGACTTGGCGGGAGCACCACTCGACGGCGATCAGCGACACGATCAACGCATCAAACACGGTCAGGGCGGCAAGAAAAAACGAGAGCCGGTGAACCCATCGGCAGCACTGGATGCCGACGTCGAATGCGCGGTGACAAAGGGGTTTCGGCAGAGATCCCATCGGACGGCACGGCGAGACGCGCAGGCGCGCCGGTCCTGCGAATCGACCGAGCTGCCTGTTGCCCGCGCTCAATCGTTGTCCGCGCCCTCCACCGAATTCTCCAGCACCGCGCCGGTCTTCGCATCCACACCGACTTCGTGCGTCGCCTGGGCTGACTTGATATCGAACGAATAGCGCAGGCCGCTGCCCCCTGACTCCTGCTCCAGCTCCTGCTTGACCACCTTGCCGGGGTAGGTCTTGAGCGCGATCCGCCGCGCTTCCTTCACGCTGACCTTTGCCTGTGCGCCCGGATTTGCCGCTGGCAGCACCTGGGCTGCAACTGCGCTTGCAGCCAGGAGCAATGACAGCGACACCGTGGACATCAGAAGTTTGTGCATGAGCGTCACTTCCTTTCGTTGGGGAATTCCACCTTGACGCCTCCGGCTTTGATTGCGCTTAACCTGTCCCCTGCTCAAACGCCGAGTGTTCGACCCTGGCATCACCGTCAATGAATGCTGTCGCGGCGGCACGACAAAGCGGCAATCGGCACCACGCCTGTGCCACCTGCTCGACCTCGATCTGATCCACCCGCCGGATGTCCGGCAACCCGCCGATCACGGATACCGCACTACCGCGTCCGCTGCGCGGTGCCCACGTGCACGGGGAGCGCCCCCCGAAAAGTACCACCAGGGGGCAGCCCAGCGCGGCCGCCAGATGGGCTGGCCCGGTATCCACCGAGATCATGCTGTGGGCGGTTTCCAGCAATGCCTTGAGGCGCCCCAGCGGCAACGCGGCCACCTCGATGTCGGGCGTCCCGACGCGAACCACGGCCTGCAACTGGCGCAGATAGCCGGCTTCCGCGGGCGAACCGCACAGCAGCAGCCGCGCCTGCGGCATCCGCTGCCTGATCGCCCGGGCGACCGCAGCCCAGCGCTCGGCCGGCCAGGACTTGACGTCATCAGCGGCCGCACGCACACCGTTCCAGCGCATGGTGCGCTTGTTGGCCGGCTGCAGCAGCACCAGCGGACTCTGCGCCAGCCCCCGCGCCCGCAGCCAGCGCTCGCCATCGGCCCGTTCCGCCGCGGTCGCGTTCAGTTCGGGCGCACCGCAGGGCCCGGCTGCCGCGGACTCCCAACGTTCGCGAAACGCTGTCGGTGTTGTGTCGCTGAAGCGGGCCAGCCAGTCGAGCCAGTGCTCGTCCTCGCGTGCCGGCAAATCTTCGATGAACTGGCAGTGTTCCGGCGGTATGCCCGCCAACTTCAGCATCGGTCGCAACTTCGTGCGTGTGCGAAAGGCCGGTTCGGTAATATAGAAAGGGCAGTCGCGCAGACGACTTAGTGCGAGAACCGCCCGCCAGCGACCAGGGCGCATCCAGAATGGCCCGTACTGGGTCGCCAGCGGAATGAAGCCTCCCACTTCCGGCTGGGCCGAAAACAGCACGGGCGGCCCGTCGCCCAGCGCCATCAGGTGGCACGGTTGGCCGTAACGCAACGACAATCTCTGCAACAGTGGCTGCAACAGCACCGTGTCGCCGAGGCGACCGAGCCGAACCACCACCGGGCTGCAAGTGATTTTCATCTGGCCCCCAACCGGAGCGCGCCGACGCTCCGTACCCGAGCCAAAACGATTACGGCTTGAAATGGTGCACGTAACCCACGCTGAAACCGCCGGGCAACCAGCCCACGATCAGCGACGACTTGCGATGCGCCGTCCAGATGCCGATGCCGGTGCCGATCGCGGCGCCGACCAGCACGTCGCTCTGCCAGTGACCGCGCGTCTTAATGCGGGCGACGGCATCGTAGGCTGGCAACAGCGCCAGGGCATACACCGCGGGATGCTCCTGGCCGTAATTGACGATGAACGGGGTGACCGCCGCCGACATCGCAGCCACTTCGCCGCTGGGGAAGCTCTGCGCATGGCTGCCCTGGAAGAACAGGTTCGGATCGCTGGTCTGTGACGGGCGCTCGCGCTGGAACGTGTATTTCATCGCCGTGGTTGCCACCCCGGTAACGATCAGCGCGTCGACGGAACGCCAGAACGTGTCGCCCAACTTGCTTTGGTCGCCCAGGGCGATCGCGCCGACGCCGACCGAGACGATGGTGCCGTAAACCAGGGTGGTCTGGTTGCTGCGTTTCCAGATGCCGCTGTTGTCGTAGTGCAGGCGGTGATCGATACCCAGCAAGCCGCCGCCGGCGCGGGCCGGCTGCAGGGGCAGCGCCGTCAGGATGACGATCACGGCGAATACCACCAACGGTCTCGGACTGCGCATGCGTGTTCTCCCTTGCGGGTATCGAGCGGAGTCTAGGAGCCGCATTTGACGCCAGTTGCCTTTCAGTTTGCTGATGTTCTCCGCCGGACGTGAACTCGTGCGGCATCCTCCCGACGCGATACGCAAGATATTGCGGGACGAGACTGATGACATGACTGCTTGCGCGGATGCACCATGCGTCCAGGCCGTCGGAAGACGGGTCCGCCATCGAGTCCCAGGGAGAGAGCCCATGAAGCATCGTTGTTCGCCGTCGACGTTTTTCGCGCATGCCGCTTCGCCGCGTCCGCGCATGCTGGTCACCGCCTGCAGCGCGGCCTTGCTGTTCATCGCCTCCGTCCCGCCCGCCTCGGCGCAACAGGCGTCCGACCAGGCCACGACAGCAGCCCCGCCCGCCGAACAGGCAACAACGAAAGAAAGCACGAAGACGACGGCGCCGACCCGCAAGAAACCCGGCACCCCGGTCACGGAACTGAGCAAGGTCGTGGTGACCGGCATCAGCGGCAGCATCCAGAGCGCGCTGAAGGCGAAGGAGAACTCCAACGACATCGTCGAGGTGATCGCCCCCGAGGACCTGGGCAAGCTGCCGGACGTGAGCATCGCCGACAGCCTGTCCCGACTGCCGGGCCTGGCCACGCAGCGCGTGGACGGCGAGGCCAGCGCGATCTCGATTCGCGGTACCTCGCCGGATTTTGTCGGGACCACGCTCGACGGGCGCGAGCAGGCCACGATCGGCGAGAATCGCGGCGTCCAATACGATCAGTACCCGGCCGAGCTGATCAATGGCGTGATGGTGTACAAGACACCGGACGCCAGCGTGATCGGCCAGGGCTTGTCCGGCACGGTGGACCTGCACACCATCAACCCGCTGGACCTGCCCGGACGCGCCATGGTGTTCAACCTGCGCGGCGAGCACGACAGCAACGGCAATCTCAACCCCGGCACCGGCATCGGAGACAACGGGCACCGGGCCAGCTTCTCCTACGTCGATCAGTTCTTCGATCACAAGCTGGGCGTGGCGATCGGGCTTGCCCAGCTCGACCAGCCGATCCAGGAGAAGCAATACCAGGCCTGGTGGTGGAGCGTCGACAACGGCACGGCAGGCATCGACCAGAACTGGGGCGGCCCGCACACGCCGGGCATGCCGGACAACGTGATCTCGCAGGAGGGCATGCAGTTGCGCGCGCAATCGCAGGACCAGAAGCGCAACGGCCTGATGACCGTGCTCGAATGGGCGCCCAACGAGACTTACTACTCCAAGCTGGACCTGTACTACTCGACGTTCAACAAGAAGAAGTTCACCAACGGCGCGCAGTGGTCCAGCAGTCCCTACGACAACGTCTCCTACGACAACGTGGTGACCACGGCTGCGCAGCCCTATCCGATCGTCACCTCGGGCACCGTCAACGGGATCGCGCCGATCCTGCAGAACGAGTACACCAAGGAGCACGACAAGCTGTATTCGATCGGCTGGAAAAACGTGTTCTATCTCGGCGACTGGACGGCCATGGCCGACCTGTCCTCCTCGAGCGCCACCGTGCATCTGCACGATGCCTACCTGTTCAGCGGCCTGGCCAATGGCGCCTTCACCAGCGCCAACTTCAACACGCCGGCCGGTTATGGCTATCCGGACTTCACGCCGGCGGTCGACCTGGGCGACCCCGCCAGCGTGGTCTTTACCGATCCGGACAACTACGGCTACAACGGCCGCGAGGAATTCGACCAGCAGGACGACAGGATCCACGCCCTGCGGCTGCAGGTGAGCCACCCGCTGGGCTGGATCTTCAGCAGCATGGACCTGGGCCTCGACTACTCCGATCGCACCAAGACCAAG